>NZ_JBSXOP010000090.1:0-159888 GCF_056859535.1 Marinobacter sp. L-46 | reverse complement strand
TAGCCGGTGTTGTTTATCGACTTCGCGCAGTAACAACACACCGGCATCCGAGGTGATATGGCCTCCGGAGAAATCGGCTTCAATCTGGCGGCGGGAGAGTGGCGAGAAGGTCAGTTTTTGAGGTACCATTTTGGATAGCGGTTGTTGGTGTTGATTGATGGTGTAAGGTCCTGAAATTTTAACACTTTCAGCCGCTTTCTTTTATCCCCTCATGAGAAATTCGGGCTAGTGCGTGTCGTTAAGCGGCCCGCTGCGGGTTGTTGCCCTAGTCGGCGGCCAGGCTTTGTTGTTCTTTCTTTTTCTGAAGTTCGTCCAGGGCTTCGCGGCATCGGGTTTCTGCGGTGTCTATTTCCATCTCCGCCTGCGCGATGTCGTCTTTTTGTTGTTCAAGGTGCGCGCGCCGGTCGCCCAGGATCTCGAGCATTTTCAGCAGCTGCTTTTCATTGCCGGTGAGAGTTTCATCCCAAAGGTCGAACAGCTCCTTGGTCTGGGCCAGGGAAAACCCCATGCGTTTGCCACGCAGGATCAGCTTCAGGCGGACCCGGTCTTTGTTGCTGAAGATGCGGGTCTGCCCGCGCCGGGTGGGGTTCAGAAGCCCCTGGTCTTCGTAGAAGCGGATGCTTCGTGTGGTTACGTCGAACTCCTGGGAGAGCTCGCTGATATTGAAGGTTTTCTTGTCGCTCATGTGCGGTCCGGAACGGTTGTGTTATTTTTGCTCAGGGTAATTCAAGTTTACGTTAACGTAAAGCATGGCTTATGGCTGGCTTGGGCTCCCAGACTTCCGGTTGTGCGGGCGGGTACGCGGGGTGTGGGGTATTTTTCTTCGGGGAAAAACAACTCGCTTCGCTCAGACATCTTTTTCCCTGTCAGAAAAATACCCCACACCCCCCTACCGACGGGCAGCACAGGAATACCAAGAAAAAAGCAACGAGAGCACCCAGAAATAGGTGTGAACGTTGCACTAGTCCCGATTAGGCACAAAAATACTGCTGCTGTTATCTCGCGACTACCCGCCAATGCCCGTCGGCGCGGGGTGGCTGTTGGATTTTTTGCCGGAAAAAGATGTCTGAGCGAAGCGAGTTGTTTTTCCAAAAAAAATCCAACAGCCACCCCGCAAGCCCGCCCGCACAACCGGAAGGCTAGGAGCCCAACCCAAGGCAGAGTGGACTTGTCCGAACGGGTCAATTTTTTGGGCCAGAAGGGTCATTCCAACAGGTCCTGCACCTTTGCCTTAATGGCCGGCAGCCGGTTACAACAACAAGGAAATGAGGTAAGCATGTCAGACTCAACAACGGCGCCAAGGTGTTTATCACCAACGGCTTGCATGCCGATATGGTGATTGTCTGCGCCAAGACTGATCCAAAAGCCGGGGCCAAGGGGGTGTCGCTGTTTCTGGTGGATACCAGCCTGCCAGGCTTTAGCCGGGGCAAGGGCATCAAGAAAATCGGGCAGCACGCCAGTGATACTGCCGAGCTTTTTTTCTCGGATCTGATTGTGCCCGAGGAGGCTTTGCTCGGGGAAGAGGGAAAGGGCTTCGCCTACCTGATGCAGGAACTGCCCCGGGAGCGGCTGGGTGTGGGTGCCCAGGCAATCGGTGCATCCGAAGGCGCACTGGCGCTGACGCTGGATTACGTGCAGCAGCGCCACGCCTTCGGCCAGCGCATTGCCGATTTCCAGAACACCCGGTTCAAGCTGGCGGAAGCCCGGGCTCGTATTGATGTGGCCCGCGCTTACCTGAATCAGTGCATCAGCAAGTATCATCAAGGCGCCATGACGGCGACAGACGCGGCCGTCCTGAAGCTGATGCTGACTGAAATGCAGTGCGATATTGCCCATGAATACCTGCAGCTTTTCGGCGGCTACGGTTATACCCTGGAATATCCCATTTCGCGGTTCTTTGTGGATGCCAGGGTGCAGACCATTTACGCTGGCACCTCGGAAATCATGAAAGAGGTGATTGCCCGCTCCATGCTGGGCAAATGAGCCTTTCTAACACTTATATTCAGGAGAAGAACATGAAACTGACAGACGTAGTCATTCTGGACGGTGCCCGCACCGCTATCGGCAGCTTTGGCGGCAGCCTGAGTTCACTGGCTCCGGCCGAGCTGGGCACCGCCGCCGCCCGCGAGGCTATCAGCCGCGCTGGCGTAGAAGCCGCGGATATCGACCATTCGGTATTCGGCCACATCATCACCACCGGCCCGCAGGACGCTTACCTGGCCCGGCACATTGCCCTGAATGTGGGTATGGAGAAAAGCTCTGCGGCGTTCAACGTAAACCGCCTGTGTGGCTCTGCCGTGCAGTCGGTGATCAGCGCGGCCCAGCTGATTGTGATGGGCGACAGCCGCATGGCGCTGGCTGGTGGTGCCGAATCCATGAGCCAGGGTGCTTACCTGTTGCCGAACGTTCGCAAAGGCCTGCGCATGGGCGATGGCCGGGCGGTAGACCTGACCCTGGGTATTCTGAGCGATCCGTTTGGCAGTGGCCACATGGGCATGACCGCCGAGCGTATTGCCGCAAATCAGGGCCTGACCCGGGAAGAACTGGACGCGTTTTCTGCGGAAAGCCACCGCCGGGCCGCGAATGCCATCGAGAAAGGTTATTTCGATGGCCAGATCGTGCCGGTTACCGTCAAACAGGGTCGCAAGGAAGTCGTGTTCGATAAAGACGAGCACGTACGCCCGGGCACCACGGTAGAAAGCCTGGCAGGCCTGAAACCTGCGTTCCAGAAAGACGGCATTGTGACCCCGGGCAATGCCTCCGGCCTTAACGACGGTGCCGCAGCCATGGTACTGACCAGTGCCGCAGAAGCCGAAAAGCGTGGCCTGAAAGCCCGCGCCCGGTTGGTAGGCTATGCCTTTGCCGGCGTAGATCCGGAAGTGATGGGCGTGGGCCCGATTCCGGCGGTTCGCCAGGTTCTGAAGAACACTGGTTTGTCTGTGGCAGACCTGGATGTGATCGAATCCAACGAAGCTTTCGCCGCCCAGGCCATGGCCGTCAGCCGCGAGCTTGGCCTGCCGGAAGACAAGGTGAATCCGAACGGCGGCGCGGTCGCTCTGGGCCACCCGGTGGGTGCGACCGGCTCCATCCTGATTATCAAAGCCCTGGCGGAACTGGAACGTACCGGTGGCCGTTACGGCCTGATCACCATGTGTATCGGTGGCGGGCAGGGTATTGCACTAATTGTTGAGCGCCTCGGCTGAAACGTGTGTTGTTTCAGCTAGGGTATCCGGGTTAAGTTTACGTAAACGTAAACTATGCGCGGCCAGTTTTCGGCCGCGCTAATACCAATAACAGGACACAAGTTATGGATTTCAAAAACACTCCCGCCATCGTCACCGGCGGTGCATCCGGCCTGGGTGAAGGCGCAGCGCGTGCCCTGGCGGCTGCCGGTTACAAAGTGGCCATCCTGGACCTGAACAAAGAGCGCGGTGAACAGGTGGCCGCCGAGATTGGCGGTGTTTTTATTGAATGCAACGTGGCCTCGGAAGAAAGCGCGGAAGCTGCACTGAAAGCCGCTCGGGAAGCCCATGGCCCCTGTGGTGTTGCGGTGAACTGTGCGGGCATTGCCCCGGCGTCGAAGATTCTGGGCCGCGAAGGCGTGATGCCGCTGGACAGTTTCAGCAAGGTGATCCAGGTAAACCTGATCGGCACCTTCAACATCCTGCGGCTGGCGGCAGCAGACATGGCCCAGCGCGAACCCAACGCCGACGGCGAACGGGGTGTGATCATCAACACCGCATCGGTTGCCGCCTACGAAGGCCAGATTGGCCAGGCGGCCTACAGCGCATCCAAGGGTGGCGTGGTGTCGCTGACCCTGCAATCGGCCCGGGAACTGGCCCGTGAAGGGATCCGGGTGAATACCATTGCTCCGGGCCTGTTCATGACCCCGATGATGGCTGGCATGCCCCAGGAAGTTCAGGACAGCCTGGCCGCCACCTTGCCGTTCCCCAAGCGCCTCGGTAAGCCGGAAGAGTTCGGCATGATGGTCGACCAGATGGTACGGAACCCCGTTCTGAACGGCGAAGTCATCCGGCTCGACAGCGCCCTGCGCATGGCGCCCCGATAAGGCACGGATAACAAGGATAAAAGGTGAGCGAAATGACCAACACCGTTGATCAGGAAGAACTGGCACTGTTCCGGGATGCCGTCATCAAGGCCCTCGAAACCGAAGTGGCGCCCCATTATGAAGCCTGGGAAAAGAGCGGCATCGTACCCCGGGAACTCTGGAACACCCTGGGCGCAGCCGGCATGCTGTGTGTCGACGTAACGGAAGACTGCGGCGGCTGCGGTGCGCCGTTCCAGTATTCGGTTGTGGTGGGCGAAGAACTGGCCCGGATGGGATTCGGTGCGCTGTCCACCAACGTGATGGTGCATTCCGACATCGTAGCGCCGTATCTCAGCCACATCGGCAACGACGAACAAAAGCAGCAATGGCTGCCGAAAATGGTCTCCGGCGAAGCCGTCGGCGCAATTGCTATGACCGAACCGGGAGCAGGCAGCGACCTGCAGGCCATCCGCACCAGCGCCGTGAAAGACGGTGACGACTACATCCTGAACGGTTCCAAAACCTTCATCACCAACGGCCAGCACGCCGACATGGTCATTGTCGCCGCCAAGACCGATCCCAATGCCGGCGCCAGGGGCATCAGCCTGTTCCTGGTCGACACCTCGTTGCCTGGCTTCAGCAAAGGCCGCAACCTGGACAAAATCGGCCAGCATTCCGGCGATACCTCTGAACTCTTCTTCTCCGATATGCGCATCCCCGCCTCCGCCCTGCTGGGTGAAGAAGGGCAGGGCTTTGTGTATCTGATGCGCGAACTGCCAAGGGAGCGACTGGTCATCGGCGCCTTGGGTGTTGCCGCCGCCCGTGGCTCACTGGACATGACCATCCAGTACACCCAGGAGCGGGAACTGTTCGGCCAGAAGCTCAGCCAGCTGCAAAACACCCGCTTCGAAATCGCCCGCATGGAAACCGACTACCGCATTAACAAGGCATTCGTCGACCAGTGCATCCGCGAATACGAAGACGGCAAGCTGGATGCGCCGACAGCGTCCATGGCCAAGTACAGCGCCACTGAGATGCAGTGTCGCGTGGCGGATGGATGTTTGCAGCTGTTCGGCGGTTACGGTTACACCACCGAGTATCCGATTTCCCGCAATTTCATCGATGCGCGGGTGCAGAGGATTTATGGCGGCACTTCGGAGGTTATGAAGGAGATCATTGCCCGTTCGGTGCTTGGGCGCTGACTTTGGTGCTTTGGTCTGGCTTGGGCTCCTAGCCTGTTGGTTGTGGGGGCGGGGTTCTGCTTGGGCTCCTAGCTTTCCCGTTGTGCGGGCGGGCTTGCGGGGTGGCTGTTGGATTTTTTTTTGGAAAAACAACTCGCTTCGCTCAGACATCTTTTTCCTGCAAAAAATCCAACAGCCACCCCGCGCCGACGGGCATTGGCGGGTTTTCGCTTGATAAGAGCAGCTGTACGTTTTGCGCTGAGAGCGGGTAGCGACCAGTTTGATGCAACGTTCAATAGTGCTTCAGGTTACTCTCGTTGCCTTTTGCTTTTTGCTTTTTACATTCAGCACTCCTGTGCTGCCCGTCGGTAGGGGGGTGTGGGGTATTTTTCTGACAGGGAAAAAGATGTCTGAGCGAAGCGAGTTGTTTTTCCCAGAAGAAAAATACCCCACACCCCGCGTACCTGCCCGCATCACCAGAAAGCTGGGTGCCCAAACGAGACCATACGGCCAGATAAGAACACCAACTCGATTCTGTTGAAGGAGAACAAAACTCATGAACAACGACATCGTTATTGCAGGCTCCGCCCGGACTCCGATGGGGGGAATGATGGGCTCGCTGAGCTCTGTGCGCTCGCCGGAACTGGGGGCGGTTTCCATTAAGGCAGCCATTGAACGCGCAGGGCTGCAGCCGGCGGACGTTCAGGAGGTCATTATGGGCTGTGTGCTGCCCGCGGGCCTGGGACAGGCGCCGGCTCGGCAGGCGTCTCGTGCGGCCGGGATCCCGGATAGCTCCGGGTGTACCACCATCAACAAAATGTGCGGCTCTGGGATGCAAGCCATTATCATGGCCCACGATCAGATCAAAGCGGGCACCAACAGCATCATGATTGCCGGTGGCATGGAAAACATGAGCCAGGCGCCGTACCTGCTGCCTAAAGCCCGCGCAGGCATGCGCATGGGTCATGGTCAGGTGATGGACAGCATGTTCCTGGATGGCCTGGAAGACGCCTACGAAGGCGGTCTGATGGGCGTTTTCGCACAGCGTACGGCTGATGAGTTCAACATCACCCGTGAAGCCATGGACGAATTCGCCATTGGCTCCCTGCAAAAAGCCCTGGCGGCTATCGAGAATGGCTGGTTCCGGGATGAGATCGTACCGGTGACGGTCTCCGGCCGTGGTGGAGATACCCAAGTCGACATCGACGAACAACCGGGCAACGCCAAGCCGGAGAAAATCCCCCAGCTGAAACCGGCGTTCGCCAAAGACGGTTCCGTAACCGCTGCCAACTCCAGCTCCATCAGCGACGGTGCTTCGGCCCTGGTGCTGACAACTGCTGAGGAAGCTCAGAACCGTGGCCTGACCCCACAGGCACGAATCGTGGCCCACGCAACCCACGCCCGCTTGCCAGCGGAGTTCACCCTGGCGCCGATCGGTTCCATCGAAAAGGTACTGAAAAAAGCCGGCTGGAGTCTGGATGACGTCGACCTGTTCGAAATCAACGAAGCCTTCGCAGTGGTTACCCTGGCGGCGATCAACGAACTCAAGTTGCCGGCTGAAAAGGTCAACATCCACGGCGGCGCCTGCGCTCTGGGCCACCCCATCGGCTCGTCCGGCTCGCGCATCATCGTGACGTTGATCAATGCACTGAAGCAGCGTGGCCTGAAGCGCGGCGTGGCGTCCCTCTGCATTGGCGGTGGTGAGGCGACTGCGGTGGCTGTGGAGCTGATTTAAGTCTGAGTTCCCGGGGCTCGGCTTGGGCTCCCGGACTTCCCGTTTGGTGGGCTGGCTGGGTTTGGGCTCCCAGACTTTCGGTTGTGCGGGCGGGCTTGCGGGGTGGCTGTTGGATTTTTTTTGGAAAAACAACTCGCTTCGCTCAGACATCTTTTTCCGGCAAAAAATCCAACAGCCACCCCGCGCCGACGGGCATTGGCGGGTTCTCGTTTGGAAAGACATTTTTGGGAAAACCTAGTGCCTACCCTTGTGAGTGGCAGCTAACCCACACAATCTTTGCCTTTGCCTTTGCCTTTGCCTTTGCCGGTATCTGAGTTTGTATCTTTCGCTTTGTCTTTAAACTTTC
Source organism: Marinobacter sp. L-46 (assembly GCF_056859535.1). Classification (NCBI taxonomy): domain Bacteria; kingdom Pseudomonadati; phylum Pseudomonadota; class Gammaproteobacteria; order Pseudomonadales; family Marinobacteraceae; genus Marinobacter; species Marinobacter sp. L-46. Next base: position 152,578 of record NZ_JBSXOP010000090.1, on the reverse strand, counting down.
CTATTCCCTTTAGGCCCGTCGGTAGGGGGGTGTGGGGTATTTTTCTGGCAGGGAAAAAGATGTCTGAGCGAAGCGAGTTGTTTTTCCCAGAAGAAAAATACTCCACACCCCGCGTACCCGCCCCCAAAACCAATAGGCTAGGAACCCAAGCCCAACGGCCAGGAACCCAAGCCCGACGGCTGGGAGCCCAAGGCAGACTATGGCAAGTCAGTAACGGCCCCCGTAGAAGCCGAACTCACGGTGCGAGCATATTTCGCCAGCACACCCCGGCTGAATCGTGGCTCGGGCGGGGTCCAGGCTTCTCGCCGTTTGGTCATCTCCTCGTCAGAAATCTCCAACAAGATTGAGTTGCTGACCGCATCGATGGTGATGGTATCGCCGTCTTCCACCAGGGCAATCGGGCCGCCCACCGCGGCTTCCGGGGTAATGTGGCCTACCACGAAGCCGTGGCTGCCGCCGGAGAAACGGCCATCGGTGATCAGGGCGACGTCGCTGCCCAAACCCTTGCCCATGATGGCGGAGGTGGGGCTGAGCATTTCTCGCATGCCGGGGCCGCCTTTGGGGCCTTCGTAGCGGATCACCAGCACATCGCCGGCGACCACTGTGCCGTCGAGGATGCGTTCCTGGGCTTCTTCCTCGGAATGGAACACCCGTGCCCGGCCCGAGAAGTGGGTGCCTTCCTTGCCGGTGATTTTCGCCACCGAGCCTTCCGGCGCCAGGTTGCCGAACAGGATACGTAAATGACTGTCGGCTTTGATGGGGTTTTCAAAGGCGCGGATGATCTGCTGGTCTTCCGGGTAGGGGGTTACGGCCTCGAGGTTTTCAGACAGGGTTTTGCCAGTCACGGTCAGGCAGTCACCGTGCAATAAGCCCCTGTCCAGCAGCATCTTCATCAACGGCTGAATGCCGCCGATGGCGACCAGCTCAGACATCATGTAGTGACCGGACGGGCGCAGGTCGGCCAGTACCGGCACCTTTTTGCCAATGCGCACGAAATCCTCCAGCGACAGCTCAACACCGGCGGTACTGGCCATGGCCAGCAAGTGCAGCACCGCATTGGTAGAGCCGCCCAGGGTGATCACCACGGTAATTGCGTTCTCGAACGCCTCGCGGGTCATGATGTCGGAAGGCTTGATATCTGCTTCCAATAGCTTCAGCACGGCCGCACCGGCAGCCTCACAATCGGCCAGCTTGGTATCAGACACCGCATTCTGCGCCGAACTGCCCGGCAGGCTCATGCCCATGGCTTCGATAGCCGAGGCCATGGTGTTGGCGGTGTACATGCCACCACAGGAACCCGGCCCCGGAATGGCGGTTTCCTCGATCTGCTTCACCTCAATCAGATCCATATTGCCGCGGGCATGGGCACCCACCGCTTCGAACACCGAAATGATGTCGGTGTGATTCTCACCGGGCATGATGGTCCCGCCATACACAAACACCGACGGCCGGTTAAGCCGCGCCAGCCCCATCATGCAGCCCGGCATGTTCTTGTCACAGCCCCCGATCGCCACCAGCCCGTCAAAACCCTCACAGCCGGCCACCGTCTCAATCGAATCCGCAATCACCTCCCGCGACACCAGCGAATACTTCATCCCCTCGGTACCGTTGGCAATGCCGTCTGAAATCGTGATGGTGTTAAAAATCAGACTCTTGCCGCCCGCTGCATCTGCCCCCTTGGCTGCTTCCCGGGCCAGACCGTCAATGTGCATATTGCAGGGCGTCAGATTACTCCAGGTAGAGGCAATACCCACCTGCGGCTTCCGAAAGTCCTCATCCTGAAACCCCACCGCCCGCAACATCGCGCGACTGGCAGACTTGTTAATACCATCCACCACCGGTGCGGAATAACGACGTCGTTTATCCGTGGTCATAACAAAACCTCCCAATCAAAAGTCGTTAACGAAATCAGTCTCTCACCAGCAAAACCCACAAAGCCCCAAAGTGCAACCCTGTTAAAAAAGCGCCGCAGGCAAAAAGCAGCCCATACCAGAGTTGCCCGTCGGCAGTGGGGACAACTCAGGCCCGGTAAGTTTTCCTGTGAACCCGCCAATGCCCGTCGGCGCGGTGTGGCTGTTGGATTTTTTGCCGGAAAAAGATGTCTGAGCGAAGCGAGTTGTTTTTCCAAAAAAAATCCAACAGCCACACCGCAAGCCCGCCCCCACAACCGGAAGTCTGGGAGCCAGACCCTCAGGCAGAAACCGAACGAACAGCCGCCTGTTCCTGAAGGGCCACCTCAACAACCGTATGCAGCTTCTCCAGCTGCGAACGTAACATACCGATAGGCCGGCTGCCGGAGAGGGTCAGGGCGATGTCCAGATGGTCATCGGCGGCCTCCATAGACATGCGCGAAATCCGGAAACCCCGAACCCGAACCACCTGGCACAGGCGCTCCAGTGCAGCCGCTTCCTGATTCATGCGGCAGTTTAACGTGTAGCTTGGCATAGCCGTTTGGGATTGCGGGTTCATGCTACGTTCTCCTTGTTTGCAGTGCTGGTGCGCTTGGTTTCGTCGATCATGTCACGGTTGCTGCCGCCGGGTTTAACAATCGGCCATACGTTTTCTTCCCGGCTGATGGCCACGTGCAGCAGCATCGGGCCATCGTAGGCCAGGATGGTTTCTATGCCCCGGCGAATCTGGTCGGTGCGGTCTATGTGCAGGGCCGGGATGTCGAAGGCGCGGGCCATGGCTACAAAGTCCGGGTTGTCGTCCAGGTTTATGTGGCTTTCCCGGTTGTTGTAGAACAGCTCTTGCTGCTGGCGCACCATGCCCAGACACTGGTTGTCGAGGATGATCAGCTTCAGGGGCAATTTGTACCGGCGGATGGTCGCCAGTTCCTGGGCGTTCATCATGAACGAGCCATCGCCGGTTACGTTGATGACGGTGCTGTTCCGGTCGGCAAACTGCGCGCCGATGGCCGCCGGCAGGCCGAAGCCCATGGTGCCCAGGCCGCCGCTGGTGAGGTGTCGGCGGGGGTGGTCAAACTCGTAATGCTGGGCAACCCACATCTGGTGCTGGCCTACGTCACAGGCGATGACAGTGTCATCCGGGGCGGTGCGGGACAGCTGGCGGATGAAGGCCGGGCCGGTGATGGGGGCCATGGGCTCTTCGTTATCCGCGGCCTTGAAACCACCGGTGGTGTGCCAGGTCTGGCATTGCTTTTGCCAGTCGGCGATGGCCAGCGACTCGCTTTCCAGAGCGGCAATGAATGCCACCAGAATGGCGTTCAGGTCGCCGCGCAGGGCCAGGTCGGCTTCCCGCAGTTTATTGATCTCGGCGGCATCGGTATCGATGTGGATCATTCTCGCGTTGGGGGCGAAACCGTCCAGTTTGCCGGTGGCGCGGTCGTCCAGGCGGGCGCCGACTACGAACAGCAGGTCGCATTCGTCGACTGCCTTGTTGGCGGCGCGGGAGCCGTGCATGCCTAACATGCCCAGGTTATGGGGATTGTGCTTACCAGCGTTGCCGATGCCTTTAAGGGTAACAACGCCCGGCAGGCCGGAGGTTTCGGCAAAGGCGCGGAAGCTGTCTTCGGCCTGGGCCAGGGAAACGCCGCCGCCACTGTAGAGCAGGGGGCGCCTGGCTGAACGCAGCATGGCGAGGGCTCGGGTGATGTCCGGGCAGTGGGCGTCAGATGCGGGCGCAGTGGCCGGTGCGGCAGTCGCCACTTCCGTCAGCAGGACGTCTTTGGGAATATCAATCCACACCGGCCCCGGGCGGCCACTTTGGGCCAGCTGGATGGCTTCTTCCATGATCGCCGGCAGTGCTTCGGCATCGTCCACCAGGTAGCTGTGCTTAACGATGCCCAGGGTCATGCCCAGGATGTCGGTTTCCTGGAAGGCATCGGTGCCGATCATGCTGGTGGCTACCTGCCCGGTGATTACCAGCATGGGGATGGAATCCATATAGGCATTGGCAACGCCGGTGATCAGGTTGGTAGCACCGGGGCCGGAGGTGGCGATGCACACGCCAATCTCGCCACTGGCGCGGGCATAGCCGTCGGCGGACAGGGCGCAGGCCTGTTCGTGGCGGCACAGCACGTGCTCCACACCGACATCGTCCACCAGGGCATCGTATAGCGGCATGATGCAGCCGCCCGGATAGCCGAAAACGGTGTTGATGTTATGGCGGTGGAACGCTTCAAGAATGTGCTGTGCGCCGTTCATGGTCGTTTTTCCCTTTTTCTTTGCCGCAAAAAAGAAACCCCCGGGACCTTTCGGTGCCGGGGGTTTCTGGTGTTTGAGTCAGGTTGTCGCTATCTCACCCGCTTGTCCACGCAAAAGCCCCCGGACGGTACCACGACCACCAGGACTAGCTTTACAAGGACAATCACTGCGTTGAGATTCATAAAATCGGCAATCTGCTCTGAATTCGTAAAAACAATGTGTGTAGAATCTAACCCACGTTTTAAAGCGGTTGCAACCCTTTTATTGCCTCAAATACGGAAGTGATGAGCATTTCATGACAAAAGCAAAACTCGGATCCCTCGGTTTATCTCTTCTGGTTGTTGTTCTTCTGGTGATCTGGATGGCTACGGGTGAGCTCAAAGTGGCCAGTGATGATGCCCCGGCCGAACCCGGGCAGGAGCAGCGCCAGCCCACCCGGGTAGAGGTGGAAATGCTGGAAGCCACCAACTACCGGCCGGTACTGAAACTGCAGGGCCAGCTGCAGCCCTGGCAGTCGGTGATGGTGGGTGCGCGGGTGGCCGGAACGGTAGAGCAGTTGCACGTGCAGCTGGGGGATCAGGTAAAAGCCGGGGAGCTGTTGCTGACGTTGTCAACCGATGGCCGGGAGGCCGTGGTTGAGCGCTGGCGAGCCAATATCCGCAAGCTGGAAGCCGACCTTGCCGGCGCTCGCCGGTTGCGTTCGAATAACCTGGCTTCCGAAACCGAAGTGTTGCGGCTGCAGAGTGAACTGGCAGCCGCCAAGGCCGAGCTGACTGCCGCAGAACTGGCGTTGCAACACCTCAAACCGGCCGCTCCCTTTGATGCGGTAGTGAATCGTCGGGAAGTAGACCCCGGTACATTGGTGCAGGTGGGCACGCCCCTGTTCGAGCTGGTTCAGGTTGATCGCCTGAAAGCCACCGGGCAGATTCCCCAGCAGTCGGTGTCTGCGGTCGAGCCCGGGCAGGCGGTGGAGATCAAATTGCTGGATGGCACCGCCATGGCGGGTGTGGTCAGCTTTGTCGCCAGTGCGGCAGACCCGGAAACCCGCAGCTTTGCGGTGGAAATCCTGGTGGAGAACCCGGATTTACTGCGGGCGGCTGGCGGCACCGCTACCCTGAACATCCGCTTGCCGGAGCAAAAGGCCCAGTTCATTTCACCGGCCTACCTGACGCTGGACGACGACGGCCGGCCCGGTGTGAAGTACGTCAACGGGCAGGACCGGGTGATGTTCCAGACCGTCAAACTGCTCAACGTAGCCACCGATGGCGCCTGGGTGTCCGGCCTGCCGGATCAGATCCGGCTGATTACCCGGGGTGGCGGGTTTGTGGCCGAGGGTGAGGCCGTGCAGCCGGTCGACCGCTCAGACCAGCGGGGCTGACCAGCATGAGAGCACTGATCTCTGCGGCCATGGACCGCAGCCGCACCACGCTGCTGACCTTCCTGTTCCTGCTTCTTGGCGGCATGGCAGCCTACCAGGCGATTCCGAAGGAATCGAATCCGGACGTCACCATTCCCATGATCTATGTGTCCATGACACTGGATGGCATCAGCCCCGAGGATGCGGAGCGCCTGTTAGTGCGCCCCATGGAACAGGAGCTGAGGGCGCTCGAAGGCATCAAGGAAATGCGCAGTACCTCCGCCGAAGGCCATGCCTCGGTGATGCTGGAATTTGACGCCGGTTTCGACCCGGATAAAGCCCTGCAGGATGTGCGCGAAAAAGTGGACACCGCCCGCTCCAAGCTGCCGCAGGAGGCAGATGAGCCCCGGGTGCATGAAATCAACGTGTCCCTGTTTCCGGTGCTGTCCATCGGCTTGTCCGGCCCCTTGTCTGAACGGGAGCTGATCACCATTGCCCGCCGTTTGCAGGACGCCATTGAAGCCATTCCCGATGTGCTGGAAGTGGAGATTGGCGGCGACCGGGAAGACCTGCTGGAAATCGTGGTGGATGCCCAGGTGCTGGAAAGCTACGGCATCGATTTCGACCAGCTGGCGCAACTGGTTACCCGCAACAATCAGCTGGTGGCCGCCGGCTCGCTGGATACCGGCAACGGTCGCATGGCCCTGAAAGTACCCGGGGTCATCGAGAACATTGAAGATGTGATGTCCATGCCCGTGAAGGTGGATGGCGATACCGTGGTGACTTTCGGCGACATTGCCACGCTGCAGCGTACCTTCAAAGACCCCACCGGCTTTGCCCGGATTAACGGCGAGCCGGCGTTGGTGCTGGAGGTGTCCAAGCGCTCCGGGGCCAACATCATCGAAACCATCGAGCAGATTCGCACCCTGATTGATGACGCCCGCCCGCGGCTGCCGGAGACGCTGGAGATCCGCTACATCATGGATCAGTCCGAGGAAGTGCGGGACATCCTCTCGGACCTGCTCAACAACGTACTGACTGCCATTGTGCTGGTGATTATCGTGGTCATCGCCGCCATGGGCCCCCGTTCGGCACTGCTGGTGGGCCTGACCATTCCCGGTGCTTTCCTGACCGGCATCCTGGTGATCTGGGGCATGGGCCTCACCCTCAACATTGTCGTACTGTTCAGCCTGATCCTGGTGGCCGGCATGCTGGTAGACGGCGCCATTGTGGTGTCGGAACTGGCGGATCGAAACCTCAGCGATGGTCAGACGGTCAAGCAAGCCTGGGTAGAAGCCGCGTCCCGCATGGCCTGGCCGGTGATTGCTTCCACCGCCACCACCCTGGCGGTGTTTGTGCCGCTGTTGTTCTGGCCCGGAGTGGTGGGGGAGTTCATGAAATTCCTGCCCATGACAGTGCTGATCTGCCTGATTGCGTCCCTGGCTATGGCACTGGTGTTTCTGCCGGTGCTTGGGGGCGTTAGTGGTGGCAAGCGGTCGCACCATGATCCGGAAGAAAGCCGGTTTGTTCAGGGCTACCGCAAGGTGCTGGCGACCCTGCTCAAGCGCCCGGGGCTGACCCTGCTTGGTTCCCTGGTTTTGATAATCCTGATTTATGCCGCCTACGGCCGCTTCAATCACGGTGTGGAATTCTTTCCCAGTGTTGAACCGGATTCTGCCCAGGTGCAGGTGCGTGCCCGGGGCGACCTTTCCATCCGGGAGCGGGATGCCATTGTGCGGGAGGCAGAACAACGCCTGCAGAATATGCCGGAGGTGAAAGCGCTGTACGCCCGCTCCATGCTGTCGACCAGTACCCAGATGGCACCGGATGTTGTCGGTGTGCTGCAGTTCCAGTTCAATGACTGGTTCACCCGCCGGACGGCCACCGAGATCCTGGAGGATTTCCGTGAACGTACCGCAGACATTCCCGGGGTAGAGCTGGAATTCCGCAAACAGGAAGGCGGCCCCGCTGAGGGCAAGCCGGTGGAGTTATTGGTCAGCAGCATGAACAGCGGCGACCTGGACGGCTATGTGGACCAGATACAACAGCAAATGCGCGCCCAGGGTGGCTTTGTCGACATTGAAGACGACCGCAGCCTGCCCGGCATTGAGTGGCGCCTGAAGGTAGACCGGGAGGCCGCCGCCCGCTTTGGTACCGATGTGTTGAGTATTGGCAGCGCCGTGCGCCTGGTAACCAACGGCCTGATACTGGCCACCTACCGGCCTGAAGACGTACGGGACGAAGTGGACATTGCCGTGCGGGTGCCCAACAACTGGCGTGAGCTGGAGCAGCTGCAACGCCAGACCATCAACACGCCGAGGGGCCAGGTGGCGCTGTCCGAATTTGTGACCCTGGAGCCGGGCGACAAGACCGGAACCATTGTGCGGGTAGACGGCCAGCGTACCGTTACCATCAAATCCGATGTAGCCCCCGGGCAGCGGATGGATGAACTGCTGCGCACTTTGCAGGCAGAGATGCCGGAGCCGCCGGAAGGCGTCACCGTGCGCTTTGCCGGTGAAAACGAAGACCAGCAACAGGCCGCAAACTTCCTGGTGGCAGCCTTCCTGGTGGCGGTGGGGCTGATGCTGCTGATCCTGGTAACCCAGTTCAACTCCCTGTATCAGACCTTCCTGATTCTGTCGGCCATTGTGCTGTCCACCGCCGGCGTGTTACTGGGGCTGCTGTTCAACGGCCAGCCCTTTGGCGTGGTGATGGTGGGCATGGGCATTATTGCCCTGGCCGGCATTGTGGTGAACAACAACATCATTCTGATCGATACCTACAACCAGATGAAACAGGAAGGTAAAGCCGCCTATGACGCGGCGCTGGAAACCGGTTGTCTGCGTTTCCGGCCGGTGTTGCTTACCGCGATTACCACCATACTGGGGCTGATGCCCATGGTGCTGGGTATCAACGTGGACCTGCTGTCGCCGTCGCTGGGGCTGGGGGCTCCGTCGACCCAATGGTGGACCCAGCTCTCCAGTGCCATCGCCGGCGGCCTGGCCTTTGCCACCTTCCTGACCCTGCTGCTGACACCGGCCTTGCTGGTACTGGGTGACAAGGCCGGTGAGCGGTTCCGGGCGCTGATTGGCCGGGGGCAGTGATGGATTACCAGAACAACCCGCTTACGGAAATCTACCGGGACCCGTGGCTGCTGGCGGTACACAAACCCGCCGGCCTGCTGGTACACCGCAGCCCGATCGACAAGCATGAAACCGAGTTTGCCCTGCAGTACGCCCGGGCCCTGAACGGTGGCGAGCACGTGTACCCGGTGCACCGGCTGGACCGGCCCACCTCCGGTGTGTTGCTGTTTGCCCGGGACCCGGACACCGCCAGGACAGTCGGCCAGGCCATGATGGCGGGTGAGGTGAGCAAAACCTACCTCGCGGTAGTTCGGGGCTGGACGCCGGAATCTGGCACCATTGATCACCCGCTGAAGGACGAGCCGGAAGACCGGCGTTTGCGCGGAACCGAGCAGCCGGTAAGGGACGCGCTAACCCATTATCGCCGGCTGGCGACCACCGAAATCCCGGTGGAAATCGAACGCTATCCCACCAGCCGCTACAGCCTGGTAGAGCTGTATCCGAAAACCGGTCGCAAACACCAGTTACGGCGCCACATGAAGCACATTAACCATCCCATCATTGGCGACGCCAACCACGGCCGCGGCCGGCATAACCGGTATTTCGCCGAGCGTTTCGGGCAGGGGAGGTTGATGCTGGCAGCGACAGAGTTGGCGTTAACGCATCCGGTAACCGACGAGGAGCTGATCCTGAAAGCTCCGCCGGAGCAGAGTTTCATGGATGTTCTGTCCATCTTTCCGTCGCCGGGTGCCAGTTAAAGGCTCCCTGCCTGTCACTCTTTGAGGCGTCCTGTGCCCAGATTCTGTTTTGTCCTTGCGTTCATCACCGGCCTGCTGGCGCTGGCCGGGCTGTTTGTGCCTTACGAGCATATGATACTGTCTACCATCCTGGCGGCCTTTGTGGGGTGTTCCACCATGCTGGTGCTCAGTGTGGTGCGCTGGATAAAGCGTGATCCAGCCGCCCGCTATTACACCGTGGCCAGGGCTGTTCTGCTTCCAGCAGGTAGGCGAGCTCAAGCAGGGTGCGTTCATCCCCGTGGCGGGCCATGAACTGTACCGAAACCGGCAGGTTGTGTCCGGTCAGTGCCATGGGTACCGAGATCGCCGGAGCGCCTGTGGCGTTGGCCAGCGGGGTGAAGTTTACATAGCTGTTCAGCCGCTCGAACAGCAGGTCAAACGGCACCGTGGGGCTCAGATGGCCCAGTGGTGGGGTGGTCTGGCCCAGCACCGGCGTCAGTACCGCATCGTAGTTGGTCATGTGTCGGGCGTAGTCGTTCCATGAACGCTTAAGGCGCCAGATAACCGCAGGCAGGCGCCAGAAATGCTTCCGGAACATGGCATCCAGGCCATTGGTGAGGCCATCGGTTTTACGCTTGTCGAAATCCGGGTGCATCAGTTTGTGGCCCCGGGCTTTTACGCCGAAAGCCAGCATGGCCCAGTACAAGGCAAAGTCCTGAGGGAAGGATTTATTGATGGGCACCGCCATGGGTTCGATCAAATGCCCCAGTTTTTCCAGCAGGCGTGCGGTGTTCTCCACCGTGCTTCGGGTGACCGGGTCCGTCGGGTGACCATTCACCGAATCCAGTACCAGGCCAATGCGCAGTTGCCGGCCGGAGGGCCCGTGCACATGGCCGATTTCCTGCAACTTGCAATTGCGGAAGTAGTCTTCGGCATGGGCCAGGAAACCTGCGGTGTCCCGAACCGAGCGGGTAACCACGCCATCACTGACGATGTTGACCGGAAGATCCCTGGCGGCATCGTTATCCACCACCCGGCCCCGGGTGGGTTTCAAACCGACCAGTCCACAACAGGCCGCCGGAATGCGAATGGAGCCGCCGCCGTCGTTGGCGTGGGCCACCGGTACCACCCCGGCTGCCACCAGGGCCGCAGCACCACCGGACGATGCGCCGGAGGAATAGGCCGGATTCCAGGGGTTGCGGGTAGGCTCGGCGTGGGCCGGCTCCGTGGTGGCGTTAAAGCCGAACTCCGGCAGGGTGCTTTTGCCCAGGTTCAGGTAACCCTGGGCCAGCATCTGCCGGGCGAAGGCGCCTGTGGTCCTGGCAACATTGGCAGGCACCGCGGCAGAACCATGGCCGGTGGGCAGGCCGGCGACATCGGTATTGTCTTTGATAAACGTGGGCACGCCGGCAAACGGTGCGTCCGGGTCGGGCAGGCTGGCGGCCTGCTTCAGGGCCTGCTCATAGTTCTCTGCCACCACACCGTTCAGAACGGGCTGTGCCAGCCTTGCCCTTTGTACCGCTGCCCGGGCTACGTCTTCCGCTGAAACTTCGCCGCTGCGGATGCGGGCGGCAATCTCCGTGGCATCAGACTCGCCCATCGCATCATCGCGAAAACAGTGAAAAGGGGAAGAAGACGTGTGGGGCATGGTTCACTCCGGGCTTGTTGTTTGCCCTGAACCATACCGCACCTTCAAATGTGACGATATGTCATTTCGGGTATTAGCCGTTCCGGCTGCGGGCCGCCTTTACCACATCGTAGGCGTGGCTGATCTCCCGGGTACGCTCTTCGGCCATTTCCCGCATGCTTTCCGGCATGCCCCGGCCGGCCAGTTTGTCCGGATGGTTTTCGCTCATCAGCTTGCGGTAGGCCCGTTTCAGTTCGGCGTCCGACACCGAGGATGACACCCCCAGCACCTTGTAGGCATCGTCCAGTTGCTGGCTGGTGGAATAGTTGGATGCACCGCCCGCCTGGCCGGCATGGGCGCCCCGCAACATGGCTTCCAGCTGGTCTACCTGGCTTTCCGGCAAGCCCAGTTTGCGGGCAATGTGTACCAGCATTTCGTGTTCGGCCGGGTGCACCACGCCATCGGCGGCCACGGCAGAAACCTGAACCTGCAGAAACATCTGCAGGAAGGCGGGCTGCCGGCCGGTGCTGCGCAGGAACCGGTCCAGCTCGGCATCCAGGTCGAAATCCTCCGACTTGCCCCGGTTAAAGGCCTCCTTTGCCACGGCTCTCTGGGCTTCGTTGAGACGGAACCGGGCGAACATGGTCTCGGCCATGCGGATTTCATCCCGGGTGACCACGCCATCGGCCTTGCACAGGGCGCCCATCACCGCGAACATGGATTCGATAAAGCCGGACTGAAGGTTCTGAAGCTTGCCGATCAGGCGCTTTTTCATGCGCTGGAACAGGAAGGCACCGATGGCAGCCCCCACCAGAAATCCCGGAAAACGGCCAAAGGCATAACCGATCAGGCCACCAAAGATAATTGCAAACAGCATTCAGAGTTCCTTCGCTAGTAAATCAGTCCGTAGAATATACGGGTTTTTGGTCAAGGCTTCATGAACAGGCTTTCATCCACGGTGTCGACCTGGTCGGCATTCAGGTGCTGTTCGGCATAGTTACGCCAGACGCCGGAGCTTACAAACAGCCGGAAAACCTCGCCATCCAGGTGCCCGTTTTCAACCATGCCGGCCATAATGGTCAGGGATTCCGACAGGTTTTTACCCCGTTTGTAGGGTCGATCCGAGGCGGTCAGGGCTTCGAACACATCGGCAATGGCCATGATCTTTTCCGGAATGCCCATGTCATCGCCGGTCAGGCGGCAGGGGTAGCCGTTGCCGTCGGTCCGCTCATGGTGGGTGCCGGCCAGTCGTGGCACCCTGGCCAGGCGGTCGGGCAGGGGCAGGGCATCGAGCATGCAGATGGTTTGCACAATGTGCTCGTTGATCTTGAATCGCTCTTCTTCGGTCAGGGTGCCGTAACGCACCGTCAGGTTATGCAGCTCGCCCTGGTTATAGGCGTATTCCGGCAACGACATATCGAAGCCCCAGCGGTTTTCCGGGTCATCTTTGCGTACCGGTGGTACATGCTCGCCCCAGGCTCTCAGGTGGCCCGGTTTGTCGGCCAGCAGGGTTTCGGTGGCAGGCAGCGGGGGCTCAGGATGGCCTTTCAGGGCCTGTTGCTCTTCCTCTGACAGCCCCAGCCGGTCACTGAAATGGCGGGTCCAGGTTTGCCCGGCAATGGCGTGGATGCGTTCGATGTCAGCATCCTCCATGCTCTCGCTGCCCTGGTTAACGGCGGCCAGGAAGCGGAAGTCCTCCTGCAGGCGGGTCTGGGCAGCGGCTTTGTCCTGCTTCGCCTGTTCCGGATCCTCGCCGGCCAGGATGGCCTTCAGACAGGTGATTTCGGCATCCCGGTGCAGCACTTCAAACCGGGTGCGGATCTCATGGATGCGGTTGTAGATGGTCTCCAGTTTCACTGCTTTGTCGACTACGTATTCCGGGCTGGTGATCTTGCCGCAATCGTGCAGCCAGGCGGCCAGGTGGAATTCGTAGCGCTCGTCTTCTGTCATGCCGAAGCTGGCGAAAGCGCCTTCGGAACTCTGCTCCGCCTGTTCAACCAGCATCTGCGCCAGTTTGGGAACCCGCTCGCAATGGCCGCCAGTGTAGGGTGACTTGGCATCAATGGCGTTTGCTACCAGCCGGATAATGCCGTCCAGCAGGGCCTGCTGGCTTTCGATCAGTTCCCGGGTTTCGATGGCAACGGCGGCAGAGCCGGCAATTTCGTCGACAAAGGTAATCAGATCCTCGCTCAGGTCTGTCTGGTTGCCGTGTTCGATTTCGATAACCAACACGCCAATCAGCTTTCTGCGCCGGTTCCGGAGTACTGAAAAAACCGGGTGGCCGGTGATGTATCGGCGAAGTTCCTGAATAACGTCGTAGTCGCTGGCGTCCGGGGCGACCGGGTTTACAGCCTGTGGCAGCTCCAGTCCCCGGTTAACGGACAGTTCCAGTTTTTGCTCGCGACTGTTGAACAGATACACCGCACCCCGTTCCTGCCCGACGATGCTCACGAGCTGTTCGAGAATGTCGTTTAACAGCTGTTTGAGATCCTGGCCCCGGTTCAGCACGGTCGAGATACTCTGGAAGCTTCGAATGGTGTGGGCCATATCGTCCAGCGCGATGCTCAGCTCGGAGGCTTCGCGAATGTGGGAGGTCGACCGCATCGGCGTATCAAACCGGAACCTGGACAGCCGGCTGACCTGCTCGGTCAGCAGTTCAATAGGTTTGCCGACCTGCCTGCCCAGTACCCAGCCTGCCAGCAGTAACAGCAGGGCGATGGCCCCGGCGATCAGGGTTTGCCGGGTGAGGGCAGCCCAGACATCGGCCAGTAACTCGTTGGAAGGGATGGCGACAACAATGGACAATTCCTCGCCGGGCAGGGACTCAAGGGGTTCACTGATGCCGTACCAGCTTCGCCCGTCGCGGGTGAACTGGCTGATGCCGCTATGGCTTTCCGGTTGCAGGGCCTGGAGAACTACCTCGCCTGGCTCACTGCCCTGTGATGAGCTTGCCAGCAGCTGGCCCGAGGCGTTCAGGATGGCAATGCGGCTGCCGGGGGTTTGCTTCAGTTCCGCCAGCTGGGCACCAAGATCGGTTACCGTGACATCAATGCCCAGAACGGTTCCTGCCTTTTCGCTGGCACGCTGCGACAGGGTGATGCCGGTTTCCTGGGTGGTAAAAAACACATAGGGCGCAGATAACTCCAGGGTGCCTGATTCCCGGGCGGCCTGGTACCAGGGTCTTTCGCGCGGATCAAAGTTGTAACTGGTCAGGCCCCTTTGCTCAAGCAGATTCAGGTTGTGGTCATAGAAATGCCAGCGGCCTTGCTGATCGTTGCCGGTGCGAACCAGGCTTTGCAGCAGGTAATGACTGTTGGCCGGTGCATCCGGAAACTGCCTGGCGCTCGAATTCTGCAATTTCCGGAACAGGAAAAAGTCGCCGTTTTCATAGCCCGCGTATACGGCACTGACAATCTCGCTGCTGGCCAGGATGTCGGCCACAACCGGCAGGCGGTCCAGGCGTTGTTCCAGGGTATCGGCTTCGGTGAGTGGGTCGTGCCGGAGCACCGCAAGGGCGGTGGACGGGGGTTGGGTAATGGCCTGAATCCGGTCATCCACACTGATCGCCAGCTGCCGGGCGGTGGCCGTGGCTGCGGTGACCTTGGCTTGCTCCATGCCACGGAAACTCTGGCCCACCAGAACGATGGTCAGAATCAACATGCCCAGGGTAACTGCGGAAGCAATCAAAAAAGCCAGTGAAACCTGGGCGAGTTGACGGTGTTGCTGCATGGAGAGCCCTTGATGAAAATGGATGCCTACCGTCAGTTTAGACGCTTGCGCTGAAAATTCAGGCAGTTAGTTATTGAATCCACGCCACCAGCAAGCCGGCGCCCAGTGACAGCACCATGGGCCCGGCCACCAGCAGTCCGGTCTGCCGGTTGCCGATGCTCCAGGCAATACCGGACTTCACCAGGTTGTTCACCGCCGCTGCGATCACGATGCCCAGCACAGCGGTGTCCATCGCCAGTCCGTTGTTGGACATACGGGTGAGCGAGAGGGTAATCGCATCCACGTCTGCCACGCCGGACGTGGCCGCCAGCGCGAAGATGCCGGCATCGCCAAACGCATTTTTCAGGAATTCCCCCAGCAGCAGGATAGCGGTCAGCAGCAACCCGAACACCAGTGCGGAAGACAGATCCAGCGGGTTCTGGGACAAGCTGGGCTGGCTGACCTGCAGCTGTTTGGAGTTTTTCTGCCAGATATACAACGCCGGGCCGTAGAGCAGGATAGTCATAACCAGCACCGGCCAGACCAGGCTGGGCAGCAGGGCAGTGTTGATCACCAGGCAGTACACCAGGATGCGGGGGAACATGGTGCCGCAGGCAATCAGGATGCCGGCGGCAAACTGGGGGCTGAAGCCTTCGTTACTTCGGGACTGGCGGGCAAAGTGCAGGGTCAGGGCGGTGGACGAACTGAGGCCGGCAAACAGGCTGGTGAACAGAATGCCCTTGCGGGCGCCGGCTACCCGGATGGCGAAGTAGCCGACGAAGGAGATGGATGCAATCATCACCACCATCCACCAGATTTCCCGAGGGTTCAGCACACCGCCCGGGCCCATGCGCTCGTTGGGCAGCAGGGGCAGCATCACCACGGAGATCAAGAGCAGTTTAAGGGCCGCGTCCAGTTCATGGGCCTGGAGCTTCTGCACCCAGCCGTGAATTTCTTGCTTGTTGTCCAGGATAATGGCGGTGACCACCGCCGCTGCCGTGGCAATCACCGGGTCGACCGCGACCGCCACCGCACCAAAACAGAAGGTCAGCAGCATGCCCACCAGCCCGGTGATGCTGAAATTGCGAATGTGTTCGAGCCGCTCGCTGTAAGCCACCAGCCCCATGGCCACCACGCTGAGTAGCAGCACCGGGAATGCCCAAACTGTAATCTCCGAGGCCAGCACTGCCGAGATGCCACCGAGCAGCCCCACCAGCGAGAAGGTGCGGATACCGGCGATTCGCTCCCCGGACTTCTGCTCCCGGGCATCCCAGCCCCGCTCCAGGCCAACAATCGCGCCCAGCAACAGGGCCACGGCCAGGTTAATGGTGGTCTGGTTAGAGGCAATAAACTGGCTGGCTACGTCATCCACAGGCCGCGTGTCCCTGAAAAAATAGATTTGCCTTGCATTCTAGGCAATTATCGGTGGCCAGGTCACCCTTTAGCCGGTTAGCAACATCGTAGCCGGTTAGCAACATCGCGCTGCCATACTTTTCAGGCGGTTTCTGGTAACCTGCGCGGCCCCGATATGACCTCCCAATAAGTTAAAGCGATATTTCCTGCCATGATAAATGCACTCAAGCAAAACTGGTTCTCGAACATTCGTGGCGACCTGCTCGCCGGTATTGTGGTGGCGCTGGCGTTGATCCCGGAGGCCATCGCGTTCTCCATCATTGCGGGCGTAGACCCGAAAGTCGGCCTGTATGCCTCTTTCTGTATTGCCGTAATCATTGCCTTTGTTGGCGGCCGGCCGGGGATGATCTCTGCAGCCACCGGCGCCATGGCGTTGTTGATGGTTACGCTGGTGAAAGAACACGGCCTGCAGTATCTGCTGGCGGCTACCCTGCTGACCGGTGTCATCCAGATTGCAGCCGGCTACCTTAAATTGGGTGGGTTGATGCGCTTTGTGTCGCGCTCGGTGGTTACCGGCTTTGTGAACGCGCTGGCTATCCTGATTTTCATGGCCCAGCTGCCGGAACTGACCAACGTAACCTGGCACGTCTATGCCATGACGGCTGCGGGCCTGGGCATTATCTACCTGTTCCCCCTGGTGCCTGTTGTCGGCAAGCTGATCCCTTCTCCGCTGGTGTGTATTGTGGGTTTGACGGCCGTGGCCATGATTGCCGGGCTGGACATCCGCACCGTTGGAGATATGGGTGAGCTGCCCGATACCCTGCCGATTTTCCTGTGGCCGGATGTGCCCCTGACCCTGGAAACCCTGATGATCATCCTGCCGTACTCCCTCGGCCTGGCCGTCGTGGGCCTGCTGGAATCGCTGATGACCGCCACCATCGTGGATGACCTGACCGATACCACCAGTGACCGCAACCGAGAGTGCAAAGGCCAGGGGATTGCCAATATCGGTTCCGGCTTGTTGGGTGGCATGGCCGGTTGCGCCATGATCGGCCAGTCCATTATTAACGTGAAATCCGGCGGCCGTACCCGGCTCTCGACGCTGACGGCCGGCGTGTTCCTGCTGATTCTGGTGCTGGTTCTGGACAAGTGGCTGGTACAGATTCCCATGGCCGCCCTGGTGGCGGTGATGATTATGGTATCCATCGGTACCTTCAGCTGGGATTCCATTCGTAATCTTCGGGAGCATCCTCTGTCCACCAACATTGTCATGCTGGTGACGGTGATTGTGGTGGTGGCCACCCATAACCTGGCATTCGGCGTGCTGGCCGGTGTTTTGCTGGCAGCCCTGTTCTTCGCCAACAAGGTGGGCCATTACATGCTGGTGACCTCCGAACTGGACGAGCAAACCGACACCCGTCGCTACACGGTTGTAGGCCAGGTATTCTTCAGTTCTTCGGAAAAATTCCTCGAATCCTTTGACTTCAAGGAAGCGGTGGATAATGTTGTGATAGACCTGAGCCGCGCACACTTCTGGGATATTACTGCCGTAGGTGCGCTGGACAAGGCGGTCATCAAGTTCCGCCGTGAGGGTGCAGACGTTGAGGTAATCGGCCTGAACGAAGCCAGTGCCACCATCGTTGACCGTTTCGGGGTGCATGACAAGCCCGAAGCCGTTGACCAGCTGATGGGAGGGCACTGACCATGAATCAGAAAGGCGAGGCGAACATGTTACGAGTAGTGGCCTGTATCGACGGTTCCCGGGCAGCCCCCGCGGTGTGTGATTACGCCGCCTGGGCCAGCCGGCACATGGAAACACCGCTGATGTTGCTGCACGTTCTGGATGAAGAGCGCTACCCCGCGGAACCGGACCTGGCTGGTAGCATCGGGCTGGGTAGCCGGGAGCACTTGCTGGACGAGCTGGCAGACCTTGACCGGAAACGCTCCAAACTGGCCCTGGAGCACGGCCACCACATGCTGGATGAAGCCGAAGCGCGGGTACAGAAGGCCGGTATTGCCGAAGTGGTAAAGCGCCAGCGCCATGATAATCTGACCGATTCGCTGCTGGCCCTGGAGAAAGAAACCCGCCTGTTCGTGATGGGTCTGCACGGTGAAAGCAGCTCCGACCGGGATATTCACATCGGCAGCCAGCTGGAAACCGTGATCCGCAGTGTTCACCGCCCGATTTTGCTGGTGCCCGACGAGTTCACCCAGCCCAAGAGCGCCATGTTGGCCTTTGACGGCAGCGAAACCGCCTTCAAAGGCGTGGAAATGGTGGCCGACAGCCCGGTACTCAAGGGCATGCCCCTGCACCTGGTGATGGTGGGTGCCGATACGGCAGACCGTTGGGAACAGCTACGGAAGGCCGAGAAAATGCTGGCAGGCCTGGATGTGGAGATCACGCTCGCCATCCGCGCCGGCGATGTGGAGCCCACGCTCCATGCCTATCAGGACGAGCACGACATCGACATGCTGGTAATGGGCGCCTATGGCCATTCCCGCATTCGCCAGTTCCTGGTGGGCAGTACCACAACCACCATGCTGAAAACCGCGAAGAAGCCCCTGGTTATCCTTCGCTAGGGAGCCCAGCCTATGCCCGATCAGCGATCGCTTTCGCTTGTCGCCAGCCTCTGCGCCTTGCTGATGCTGGCCGGGTGCTCCACCGCCCTGAAACCGGTCGTGCATGAACCGGATTTCCGGCTATCCTCGGTGAAGGATTCCTTCATAGCGGACCAGCGCCGGATGCACCTTGCCACAGACTCCCCGAACACCGGCTTCCAGCTGCTGGACAGTGGCCGTGATGCCTTCCTGGTGCGGGCTGCGCTGATCGAAACCGCCGAACAGTTTATCGATGCCCAGTATTACATCTGGAATAACGATGCCACCGGGCGCTACCTGGCCGGCCGCCTGGTAGCCGCTGCAGACCGTGGCGTTCAGGTGCGCCTGCTGCTGGACGACATTAACGTGGCTGGCAAGGAGCCGCTGTTTGCCGCTATGGCCACCCATCCCAACATTCGCGTGCGTATCTTCAACCCGGCCCGTTCCCGCAGCGGGGTGGGGCGTTGGTTGTCGCTGATTACCGACTTCGACCGCATCAACCGGCGCATGCACAACAAAACCTTTGTGGTGGACGGCCAGGTGGGCATCGCCGGCGGGCGTAACATTGGCGACGAATATTTTGACGAACATCCCAGCCTGAATTTCCGGGACCGGGATGTGATGGTTCTGGGGCCGCTTGCCGAAGACATGACCGCCAACTTCGAGGCCTATTGGAATAATCAGTGGGCCTATCCGCTGGCTACCCTCTATGACCTGCCAGACAACCTCGCTGGTCGCGATGCACTGTCGCAACTGCTCAGGGAAACGGCGGCTGATCCGGGTATCCGGGCCGTTCCGCACCAGGAACAGGACGCGGCGGAAACCTATCTGAGGGGCTGGTTTGCCGGTATGGTGCAGGCCCCAGGCGAACTGGTGTTCGACCCGCCACCGCAAGATCCGCAGGTTCCGGCGGATTCCCCCCAGAACACCGCCCGGGCCTTGTACGGACTGGTTCAGGCAGCGCAATCCGAAATCCTGATTGAATCCGCTTACCTGGTCCTGGCAGACAACCAGCTCGACAACCTTGGTGCGCTGGATAACCAGTCGCTGAAAGTGGCGGCGTTAACCAATTCCCTGGCAACCAACGACCTGGTGACCAACCACTCCGGCTATGCCCGCTGGCGCCGGGAAATGCTGGAGCAGGGCATTGAACTTTACGAACTGCGCCCGGATGCGCCGGCCTGCCAGCACTGGGTTGCCAGCCGCGCGGCCTGCGAACAGGGCGCTGTCAGCCTGCATTCCAAGGCAGTGGTGTTTGACCGGGAAACCCTGTTCATCGGCTCGTTCAACGTCAATTTGCGCTCGATCTACCTGAATGGCGAAACCGTGCTGATTATTCATAGCCCGGAACTGGCGACTGCTGTTGCCGAAGACATCCGTTATGCCATGGCCCCGGAAAACAGCTGGCAGGTTTCGCTGGACGAGCAGGGCGATCTGGTCTGGCAGTCTACGGGCGAGCAGGTTGGCCATGAGCCGGGCGTCGGGTTCTGGCGGCGGGCGACGTCGCGGTTCCTGTCCTGGTTACCCATCGAGAAGTATCTGTAACCGGCTCAGGCCTCGTTGCCTGCCGCCACGCCGGAAGCCCACGCCCACTGAAAGTTATGCCCGCCCAGGTGGCCGGTCACATCCACTACCTCGCCAATAAAGAACAGGTTTGGCTGCTCCAGCACGGCCATGGTTTTCGAGGATAACTGTCGGGTATCCAGGCCGCCCAGGGTCACTTCGGCGGTCCGGTAACCTTCGGTGCCGGCGGGTTTGATGGTCCAGTTGCCCAGGGTGTCGGCAATCCGCTCGATATCCTGGTTACGGTACTCCTGCAGCGGCCGGCTCCAGCCCTGCAGTTCATTAAAGGCCTGGGCGAAGCGTTTGGGCAGGTGCTGGTTGAGGTACTGCGCCATGGTGGACTGGGGCTTCTGCTTGCGCAGGGTAAACAGGTCGTCCTGGATGGCTTGTGCCGGCAGCAGGTTGATGTGCAGTTCGTCTCCCGGCTGCCAGTAACTGGATACCTGCAGCATGGCCGGCCCGCTCAGACCCCGGTGGGTGACCAGCATGGGCTCGCGAAAATGCTGTTTGTGGCAGCTTGCGTCCACGGGGCAACTGACACCTGCCAGTGGCGCGAGTTGTTGCTTCAGCTCCGGGTGCAGGGTGAAAGGTACCAGCCCGGCGCGGGTGGGTAATACCCTTAGCCCGAACTGCTTAGCCAGTTCGTAGCCGAAACCGGTCGCGCCCATGGTAGGAATGGACAGGCCGCCGGTGGCAACCACCAGTGATTTGCACTTCAGGCTGCCGGCACTGGTTTTGACGGTATAGCCGGAACCGGAGGCCTGAACGCCGGAAACGGAGGTGTTCATACGGATTTCTGCACCCGCCCACTCGCACTCGGTTAACAGCACATTGAGAATGTCTTTCGCGCTGTCTTTGCAGAACAGCTGTCCTGGCGCTTTTTCTTCGTACTTCACCCCATGGCGGTCCACCAGTTCGACGAAATCCTGCGGGGTATAACGCTTCAGGGCCGAGATGCAGTAGTGAGGATTGTCCGAGAGGAAGTTCGCCGGCGTACTGTTCAGATTGGTGAAGTTACAGCGGCCACCGCCAGACATCAGGATCTTCTTGCCGGGCTTGTTAGCGTGGTCAATCACCAGCACCTTTCGCCCGCGATAGCCGGCGGTGGCCGCGCACATCAGCCCGGCGGCACCGGCGCCGATGATGATCACGTCATACTGGGATGTGGATACTGCCATTGCCTGCCCGCCGCTGATAGAAAACCGGCGGGCAGTATATCAGCTACGCCCGCAGGTGCACCGGGTCCAGCAACCCTGCCGCGATGGCAATGCCGGTCACATCCGGCAGGCGTTCGGCGCCCAGGCGCTTCATCACGCGGGCCCGGTACAGGTCGATGGTTTTTACGCTGACGTCCAGTTGCTCGGCAATTTCCTTGCTGGTGTAGCCCTGGGCCAGGGGAAGGAAAACGTCTTTTTCCCGTCGGGTAAGGGTGGCGATCAAGGCTTCGGTATCGCCATTGGCGGCCATCTTGCCGGTGACATCACCAGTGTCTTGCAGGGCCTGCTGCACGCTGTCCAGCAGCAACTGCTCGTTGAATGGCTTTTCGATGAAATCGAAGGCGCCGGATTTGAATGCGCGCACCACAATGGGCACATCGGCATGGCCGGACACGAAGATGATGGGAATCTCCAGCCCGCGTTTCTGCAGTTCTTCCTGCACGTTCAGGCCGCCGAGCCCGGGCATGCGGATGTCCAGCACCACACAGCCGGGGCGGTTTTCGGCCACATCGTTCAGAAACTGGCGGCCGTCGCTGTAGGCCCGCACCTGTAATCCAACCGATTCCAGCAGCCATTGGGTGGACTCGAGCATACCGGCATCGTCGTCTACCACGAACACGGTGTTGGCTTCGGCAGGAGTGCTAGCGGACATCAGGGGGTCTCTCCGTATTGTTGTTGGCGGCGGTCATTCTAGAGCCCCCGCGGCTGTTGTTGAAGGAAAGGTTGGCCGGAAAGCGGCAAATCAGTGACAGGCCGCCGGTGTCGGCGTGAATGGCATCCAGGAAGCCGCCAAAGCCTTCGATGATGGAGCGGCTCATGGACAACCCCAGCCCCAGGCCTTTGGCTTTGCTGGTGTAGAACGGCTGGAACATCTGGCGAATGCCTTCGTCGTCCAGCCCGGGGCCTTCGTCGGTGACCTGGATCAGGGTTTCCTGCTGGTCGTTGATGCAGGTGCATACGGTAATGCGGGACGGTTCCCGGCTCTCGCCCTGGCTGGCAGCTTCCACGTTGGCTTCAATGCCGTTACGAATCAGGTTAATCAACACCTGCTCCAGCAAAATCGGGTCTGCGGTGATCACCGGGGAATTCTCCGCCAGGTTCTCTTGCAGCTTCACGCCGTTCTTTTCACCTTCCCACTGGCACAGGCGCACCACGTCGCTTACCACGGCGTTCAGTTGTACCGGGGCCATCTGTTTCTGGCCCTTGCGCAGGAAGGCCCGCAGGCGCTTGATCACTTCCGAGGCCCGGTTGGCGTGGTGCACGATCTTCTGCAGGCCATCGTCTACCTTGGCCAGTTTCTCCGGGCGCTTGTCGGCTTCTTTCAGAAAGCGCTGGCTGGCGCTGGCGAAATTCACAATCGAGGCCAGCGGCTGGTTCATCTCATGGGCAATGCTCGAGGCCAGTTCGCCCAGGGTGGCCAGCCGGGCGGTGTGGGCCAGCTCCTCGGCCAGCAGGCGATTCTGTTCTTCCTGCTCGATGCGGGGCGTGATGTCGCGGGACACGCTGATCACTTCCACCACAGCGCCTGTATAGGTTTCCCGGATGGCCCGGCTGGCAATCTCGAACCAGCGGCGGCTGCCGTTGCGGTGCTGGATTTCCAGGGTCAGGGTGGCGTAGCCGTCTTCCTGCAGGCGATTGCGGGTGTGAGTCAGTTGTTCCGCCACCTTGTCGTTGCCGAAAACCTCTTCAAGGGATTTGCCCCTGAGCTCTTCCGGCCAGTAGCCCAGCAGCCGCCAGGAGGCCGGTGTGGCGTCGATAAACCGGCCGTCCGGGGCGTGGCGGGAGATCAGGTCTGTGGTGTTCTCGGTAATCAGCCGGTAAAGGCGGCTGGAACGCAGGGCTTCTTCCTGGGTGAGTACATCGGTGGTGGCGTCTCGCCCGCGAATCATGACCTGCTGCTTGTCGGAGTCCGGAATGAACGTCCAGAGGCAGATCTTGTCGGCAAACCGGGATTCCACGTTCTCGATGGCCCGGTCCTGGTTCAGGGCCGAGGCAGCAAGGGCCGGGGCGTTTACCGGCAAGAGTTCCCCGGCCTCTGCCAGGCGTGCGGCTTCCATCAGCTGGCGGGCGGCGGCATTGCAGCTTAAAACCCGGGCATCGGCGCTGGTCACGAGAGTGGGCTGGGGGTCTTTCTGAGGGATTTTCATAGATTATAGTAACGTTCCCATAATACCATGGTAGAGTTTCTAGTATTGATTTCGTTAACTACCATGGTTGTTAATGCAAAGTATAGCTGCTTTGGCGTTTCTACTGAACACGCATAAGAACAACATAAGCATACGAGGACCACACCAATGACTTCGATCTTTGATCAGGGCCTTGAGCCCCGGAACGCAAATTACGCGGTCCAGTCCCCCATTGATTTCATCGAACGTACCGCCAGTGTTTACCCGGATTATCCGGCCATTATCCACGGTGCCATCCGTCGCAACTGGGCCGAAACCTACAATCGCTGCCGCCGGCTGGCCTCTGCCCTGAAGGGGCGCGGAATCAGCCGTGGTGATACCGTTGCGGTGATGCTGCCGAACATTCCGGCCATGGTGGAATGCCACTTTGGTGTGCCGATGATTGGTGCGGTGCTGAACACCCTGAACGTGCGCCTGGATGCCGAAGCCATTGCCTTCATGCTGGAACATGGTGAAGCAAAGGTGGTGATTGCCGACCGTGAATTCGGCCAGGTGGTCAAAGATGCTGTTCGTCACCTGGAACACAAGCCGCTGGTGATCGATGTTGACGATCCCGAGTACGGTGAAGGCGTTCAGGTAAGCGACCTGGATTACGAAGCCTTCCTGCAGGAGGGTGACCCCGAGTACCAGTGGAACTTCCCCGCCGACGAGTGGGATGCCATTTCCCTGAACTACACCTCCGGCACTACCGGCAACCCCAAAGGCGTGGTGTATCACCACCGCGGCGCCTATATCAATGCGCTGGGTAACCAGACCGTGTGGTCGATGGATATGCACCCGGTGTACCTGTGGACCCTGCCGATGTTCCACTGCAACGGCTGGTGTTTCCCCTGGACCATCACCGCCATGGCCGGTACCCACGTGTGCCTGCGCCGGGTAGACCCGGAGAAAATCCTAAAGCTGATCCGCGACCACCAGGTCACCCACATGTGTGGAGCGCCGATTGTCCTGAACGCGCTGCTGAATGCGTCTCCGGAAGCCAAGGCCGGTATCGACCACGAAGTGAAGTCCATGACCGCCGGTGCTGCGCCCCCCGCGCAGGTGATCGGTGCCATTGAAGAGCTGGGCATTCAGGTAACCCACGTATACGGCCTGACCGAAGTGTACGGCCCGGTAACCGTATGTGCCTGGAAATCCGAGTGGGACAAGCTACCGCTGCGTGAGCGTGCCCAGATCAAAGCGCGCCAGGGCGTGCGTTACCACACCCTGGGCGGCACCATGGTGGCAGACCCCAACACCATGCAGCCGGTGCCGAAAGACGGCAAGACCATCGGCGAGATCTTCCTGCGTGGTAACACGGTGATGAAGGGCTACCTGAAGAACCCGAGTGCCACCGAAGAAGCCTTCCGGGGCGGCTGGTTCCACACCGGCGACCTGGCGGTATGGCACGAAGACGGTTACATGGAAATCAAGGACCGCCTGAAAGACATCATCATCTCCGGTGGCGAGAATATCTCCACCATCGAAGTTGAAGACACCCTGTATCGCCACCCGGCGGTAATGGAAGCCGCGGTGGTTGCCCGGCCGGACGAGAAGTGGGGCGAGACACCCTGCGCCTTCATTACCCTGAAACCGGAAGCCGGCAACGTAACCGAGGAAGACATCATCAGTTTCTGTCGCGAGCACCTTGCCCGCTTCAAGGTTCCGAAAACCGTGGTGTTCTCGGAGCTGCCGAAGACCTCTACCGGCAAGATCCAGAAGTTCGTACTGCGGGACCAGGCCAAAGAACTGAACTGATCCGGCAAGGCTGCGCCGCCGAGCGCAGCCACACCTCTTTCCACAAAAACAACATTGACTGGCACCCGACACCGGTGTGCCCGGAGGTACTGTTATGCAAATGTTCCACAGAAAAAACGGTGAAGAACAGCCGTTCTGGCCGGCTGGCCCCTTCAAAATCCGTCTTCCGTTTGTCCACTATCGCTGGGAATTTGCGGAGATGGTGCAGGCCCTGATCATGTTCGTGGTCAGCCTGGCGATGATTCCCCTGCTGGAAAAATACCTGGGCGTTCCCTACGACGTGGCCCTGGCCTACGTTGTGGTGTGTGGTATCGGCTTCATGCTGCCGGCCCTGCTGGGTGTGCCGCTCGTGCCCGGCTGGATTACCCCGGGTATCCCCGTGGTGTTGCTGTTCCTTTCAGACTACGAACCCGGCCCCGAGGCCATCCAGGCGCTCTTTGCCCTGCAATTCCTGGTGTTCCTGATCTTCCTGGTTCTGGGTGTTACCCGCCTGGGCAGCAAGCTGGTGGAGTGGATTCCCCGGTCCATGAAGGGCGGTATCATCATCGGTGCCGGTATTGCCGCGCTGATGGGTGAAATCGAAGCCGGTGGCCGCCTGGCCAACACACCGATCTCCCTGATTGTGGGTGGCCTGGTGTGCCTGTACCTGATGTTCTCCGTTTCCTTCAAAGGTTTTGTGGACAAGAGCAGCATTGCCCGCAAGATTGCCAACTACGGCATGGTGCCGGGCATGGTGGTGGCCATCCTGGTGGGCTTTGCCGTTGGCGAGTATGAAGTCCCCGACGTACAGTGGGGCATTACCAAGCCGGCCTTTGACCAGCTGTGGAACTACCTGCCGTTCAGCGTGGGTTTCCCGGACCTGAACATCTTCCTGTATGCCATTCCGACCGCGGTGATCGCCTATGTCATCGCCTTTGGTGATATCGTGGTGGGGCAATCCCTGATGAGTCGTGTCGACCACCTGCGCAAAGATGAAGACATCGACAACAGCATCGACCGTGCCCACCTGGTGACGGCGATCCGGAACGGTGGCCATGCCTTCTTCGCACCATACCCTGGCCTGGCCGGCCCAATCTGGACCGCCGTAACCGCTACTATGGCCGAGCGCTACAAGTATGGCCGTAATGCCATGGACTCTATCTACAGCGGTGGTGGCACCTTCTGGATTACCGGTTTCATTGCGCTGTTCGTGCTGCCGCTGGTGAGCTTCTTCCAGCCGGTGCTGCCGATTGCCCTGTCGCTGACCCTGCTGCTGACCGGCTACATCTGTTTGATGGTGGGCCTGGAGCAGCTGGAGAACAACACCGAGCGTGGCATTGCCGGCACCATGGGTGTGGTACTGGCGGTGTACGGCGCGGGCTGGGGCCTGGCTACGGGTGCCATCCTGTACTACCTGATCGAGCGTACTCACTTGTTGAAGTTTACCTCTGACCCGGAAGCGCCGGGCGCCGAGAAGAGCGAATAATTCTGAACCCGGTGCCGCTGAACTGACAGCGGCACCAACCCACTGTGTGTCCTTGGGAGGCTTCGGCCTCCTTTTTTTTGTTTTCGGTTACCGGATTTGTTGTCGTGGGCCTTTTTGTTAACGGCTTCACAGGGCGGCTGAAATTCTTGTCGTCATGTGTAAGACTTGTGTCTCCAGAATAATCACAAGAAAGGGTGCTCCCGCCTGAGGAAACACCCGAACCCCGGAGGCCTTTGCACATGCGAGTTGGTTTGATCGTTGATTCCGCCTGTGATCTACCCTATGAGTTTTCCCGCAAACACGATCTGTTTGTGCTGCCGGTAACGGCCATTATTGATGGCCAGACCTACATCGATACCCACGATCCTGTGCGTACCCAGGAGTTCTACCAGAGCGGCCTGCTTGATAAGGGCCACCAGGCGGAAACCGAAGCCTTTTCCGCAGAACAGATCCACAACCTTTTCATGGAAAAGATTGTCACCCAGTTTGACGTGGCCATCTGTGAAACCGTCACCCGAAGCCGTAGCCAGATTTTCGATCACGCCTCCGAAGCCATGAACACCGTAATGGCTAACTACGAAGGCGCCCGCAAGGCCGCTGGACGGGAAGGCAAATTCTCCATGCGGGTCATCGACAGTAAGCAGATCTTTGCGGGCCAGGGATTGCTGGCGGCCCACACCCTGCGGCTGATCAACCAGAAAGTCTCCAAGAATACCCTGCGCCACGAGGTGGAAACCTTCACCGACAAGATCTACACCTGCGTGATTCCCCGCGACCTGCATTACATCCGTGAACGGGCCCGGCGCCGCGGCGACAAGAGTGTGTCTGCGATGGCCGCCTTCATGGGCAAGGTGCTGAACATCAACCCGGTGATCTTCGGGCAGGGCGTTGAAGGCAAGCCCGTGGCCAAAACCCGCGACTTCAACGTGGCGGTCGAGAAAGTGATGAATTACGCCATCGGCCGCCTGGAAGCCGGTTTGCTGACACCCTATGTGAGTTTGTCCTGCGGCCTGAGCTGGACTGAGATCGAAGAACTGCCGGGCCTGAATCGCCTGCGCGATGCCTGTGAAAAGCACGGTGTAGAGTTGCTGTTGTCGCAAATGGGCATTACCAGCTCCATCTACGTTGGCCCCGGCAGCCTTTGCCTGGCGCTGGCGGCGGAACCCCACGAGTTTTCAGACTTCCAGTGACCGTCTGTTTCTGTCGGGCTGGTCGCCGGACTGGCCCATAATCACGGGTTCGCCGGTAATTCCGGCAAACCCCAGCTGCCTGCTTCCGTGTTAGCCTCACCGGCATACTTCAGGAATTCAGCCAAAGGATGCCAGCTCTATGAGCAAAACTGCCCCCAGTCTTGTCGATACCCTGTTTGAAGCCCACGTAAAGCACGAAGTGGCCGCCCTCAAAGGCGCCAAGCTGAAGAAGTTCCCGGAACAGGAAGTGGATGAATTGCTTGGCTATGCCGAAAAAGTCCCGCTGGGCCGGCTGATCAGCCCCGAGCAGGTAATGGGCGTGATCAAGCGCATCGCCGTGAACATGGAGCTGGATGCCGGCATTCCGGAACTGGCTGCGGAGATGGCGGCAGAAGTGCTCAAAGCGCCGGTTCAGGCAGACACCACGCTGGGCGAAATCCTGTCACGGGAGCAGGCCAGCGGCTTTATCGAAGAGGCCCTGGAGCTGCGCCAGCAGCGGGAGCGGATCATCAGCGAGATCATGGCGCACCCGGTGTACCAGGAGCTGGTGTCGAACGTGGTGTACCACGGGCTGGTGAATTACCTGTATGAAGACAACCTGATTACCCGCTCGGTGCCGGGAGTGGGTTCGGTGATGAAGTTCGGCAAGAAAATGGCCAACAAGGCCGTGCCGGGGCTGGATGAAACCTTCGAACGTCGCATCAAGGCCTGGCTGGCAGAGAGCTTGCCGGGGCTGATTGTACGCAGCGAGCAATTCCTGCACCGGGCACTGACCGACGATGAATTGCGCGACAGCGTGATGGCGGCCTGGGTGTCGCTGGAGAACCAGACCATTGCCGAGTTCCAGGACGGCCTGGGCGAGGTGGAACTGCAGGAGTTTGTGGTACTGGGTTATGACTTCTGGCTGAACTTCCGCAAAACCGCCTACTTTGAAGGCTGCGCCCGGGCGGTGGTAGAGCACCTGTTTGCCAAGTATGGCGACCGGCCGGTGATGGACCTGCTGAATGATATCGGAGTGACCCGGGACGTGATTGTTACGGAAATTGCCGAACTGGGCCTGCCGATTATCGATGTGCTGCACAAGGAAGGTTATGTGGAGGCGTTGGTGCGCAGAAGGCTGGGCAGCTTCTACAAGTCTGCTGCCGCGAAGAAGTTGCTGGCAGAGGGCTAAGCCGGGCTGCACGGGCCTGAAATAAAAAAGCCGGAAGAGGATCGCTCTTCCGGCTTTTTTGTAGCTGCTGACAGCTTTTGGCCTCAGCGCTCCAGGTACTGGAGCTTGTCGGGCTGGCCGTCCCACTCGTCGGCGTCTGGCAGCGGGTCTTTCTTCTCGGTGATGTTCGGCCACTTGCCGGCCAGGTCCGCGTTGATCTCAACGAAGGCTTCCTGGCCTGCAGGCAGTTCGTCTTCAGAGAAGATGGCTTCCGCCGGGCACTCGGGCTCGCACAGGGCGCAATCGATGCACTCGTCCGGGTCGATCACCAGAAAGTTGGGGCCTTCATAGAAGCAGTCTACCGGACACACTTCCACGCAGTCGGTGTATTTGCACTTGATGCAGTTATCAGTAACGATAAACGCCATAGTCAGATCCCTGGTTCGTAGAACATTCAGTCTCATCAGGAGCCCTGAAAATCCGGCCCCATCTATAATTTTGTGCGCGATATTGTAGGGAGCGGCCCCCGAAGCCGCAAGCGTTGGGCTGCTATAACCTTATTACACAGATCAAGTTTGGCCCAGTTTTCTGTTATTTCTTCAATAATGCCCGCAGTTCATACAGCTGGTTCAGGGCCTCCCGGGGCGACAGGCCATCAACATCCAGCTGCTGTAAGGCCTCTTCTACCGCGCTTGGCTCCGCCATGGCGAACATATCACCCTGATAAACCGTTTCCGCGCTGGTCGGTTGTTTGACGGCTTTCGGCGCCGGTTCATGCACATGCTCCGGGGCCGGCGCTGAGGGGCTGGCACTGCCTTCCAGGTGTGCCAGCTGGGCCTTGGCGTTACGGATAACATCCTGTGGCACGCCGGCCAGCTTGGCCACCTGCAAACCATAGCTCTGGCTGGCGGGGCCGTCATGCACATTGTGCAGGAACACGATGGAATCATCATGTTCGGTGGCGGTCAGGTGCACGTTCACCGCATGTTCCAGGTCATCCGCCAGTTGCGTCAGCTCGAAGTAGTGGGTGGCGAACAGGGTGTAGCAGCGAATGTCCTTCGCCAGGTGCTCTGCCGTGGCCCACGCCAGGGACAGGCCGTCGAAGGTGCTGGTGCCACGGCCTACTTCGTCCATCAGCACCAGGCTGTGTTCGGTGGCGTTGTGCAGGATGTTGGCGGTTTCGGTCATCTCCACCATGAACGTAGAGCGGCCACCGGCGATGTCGTCGGAAGAGCCCATGCGGGTGAAAATCCGGTCTACTGGCCCCAGCACCGCCCGGTTGGCGGGCACGAAGCTGCCGGTGTAGGCCAGCAGGGCAATCAGGGCGGCCTGGCGCATGTAGGTGGACTTACCGCCCATGTTCGGGCCGGTAATCACCAGCATCCGGCGTTTGGTGTCCATCAGCAGGTTGTTGGGCACAAAAGGCTCGTCCAGCAGTTGCTCCACCACCGGGTGGCGGCCTTCTTCCACATCAAAACCGGGCTGGTCAGTAAACTCCGGTGCGGTAAAGCGCAGGCTGGTGGCGCGCTCGGCAAAGTTGCTGAGCACATCCAGCTCGGCCAGGGCCTGGGCGGCATCCTGCAGCGGCGCCAGTTGTTCGGCGACGGTTTCCAGAACGTCGTCATACAGGCCTTTTTCCCGGGCCAGGGCGCGGCTCTTGGCACTCAGGGCCTTGTCTTCGAATTCTTTCAGCTCGGGCGTAATGAAGCGCTCGGCGTTTTTCAGGGTCTGGCGGCGGATGTAATCCACCGGCGCCTGGGCAGACTGGGCCCGGCTGATTTCAATGTAATAGCCGTGTACCCGGTTGTAGCCCACTTTGAGGGTGGAAATGCCGGTGCGCTCCCGCTCCCGGGTTTCCACATCCAGCAGGTACTGGCCTGCGTTCTCGCTGATGTTGCGCAGCTCGTCCAGCTCTTCATCGAAGCCCTCGGCTATCACGCCCCCCTCGCGGATCACCACCGGCGGGTTTTCGATGATGGCCCGCTCCAGCAAGTCAGCAAGCTCCGGGTATTCGCCAATGGTTCCGGCCAGCTGTGCTACATGGCTGGAATTAACCGGCTTCAGGGCTTCCTGAAGCTCTGGCAGGGTCTGGAAAGCATCCCGCAGGCGGGCGAGGTCCCGGGGCCGGGCCGAGCGCAGGGCTACCCGCGCCAGGATCCGTTCGATGTCGCCCACACGCTTGAGCAGGTCGTGCACCGGTTCATAGTGAAAACCGTCCAGCAGGGCCGAGACTGACTGCTGGCGTTGCTGGACCACCTCCACATTCCGCAGCGGGCGGTTCAGCCAGCGGCGCAATTCACGGGCACCCATGGCGGTGGCCGTGCGGTCCATCACCCAGGCCAGGGTGTATTGCTGGCCGCCCATCAGGTTGGTGTCGATTTCCAGGTTACGGCGGCTGGCAGCATCCAGGATGACCGCGTCTTCCCGGCGCTCCCGGGTCAGTTTGCGAATGTGGGGCAGGGCGGTACGCTGGGTTTCCCGGGCGTACTGCAGCAGGCAGCCAGCGGCACAAATGGCCAGGTGCAGGTCTTCGCAGCCAAAACCGGTGAGGTCACGCACCTGTAGCTGCTGGGTAATCACCCGCCGGGCCGAATCCAGCTCGAACAGCCAGGGGCCTTGCCGGCGGACACCGGTGAAGCCTTCCAGCAGGTCACCGAAAGGGAAGTATTCGCTGATCAGGATCTCGGCCGGGCGTAGCCGCTGCAGTTCCCCCTGCAGGGCTTCCAGGCTGTCCAGTTCAGACACCGCAAAGCGACCACTGGAAATATCCAGCGAGGCAAAGCCGAACTGCTCTTTATGGCTGAAAATAGCCGCCAGCAGGTTGTCGCGGCGGTCTTCCAGGAAGGCTTCATCGCTGAGGGTGCCGGGGGTAACAATGCGCACCACCTTCCGTTCCACCGGCCCCTTGCTGGTGGCCGGATCGCCAATCTGTTCGGCAATGGCAATGGATTGACCCGCGCGCACCATGCGGGCAATGTAGCCTTCAGCGGCGTGGAAAGGCACGCCGGCCATGGGAATAGGGTTGCCACCGGACTGTCCCCGGGCGGTCAGGGTAATGTCCAGCAACTCGGCCGCTTTTTTGGCATCGTCATAAAACAGCTCGTAGAAGTCACCCATGCGGTAGAACACCAGCTCGTTCGGGTGCTCCCGCTTGATCTTCAGGTACTGCTGCATCATGGGAGTATGCTTGGAAAGATCGGTCTGGGTTGCAGGCATGGAAGCGTCCGGTTGATCGTGCGTTTGGGTCAAAGCGGGGATTGTAAGAAAATAACGCCCGGGATGAAACGAAGGGTTTGGCAACAGAAGCTTGGAGACGGCTATGCAAGCAACCGATCAGCAACTGGAAACCGCCGGCAATGCGCTGGGAGACTTGTTGATGCAGCAGGGCAGAACCATGGCCACCGCTGAAAGCTGCACCGGTGGCTGGGTGGCCAAGGTGCTGACAGACAGGGCGGGTTCCTCTGCCTATGTGATGGCCGGGCTGGTGACCTACAGCAACGAGGCCAAACAGGCCATTCTGGGCGTGGAAGAAAAGGCGCTGGCCGAACATGGCGCTGTCAGCGAACCGGTGGTGCGCCAGATGGTGGCCGGTGCCGTTCGCGCCACCGGTGTGGATGTGGCCGTGGCCATCAGCGGCGTTGCCGGCCCCGGCGGCGGCAGCGTGGAAAAGCCTGTGGGCACGGTATGGTTTGCCTGGGGTACCGGCCCGGACAACACGCAAACCCGTGTTCAGCACTTTGACGGCGACCGGGAACAGGTACGCCGGCAATCGGTTTTGTATGTGTTGCAAGGGGTTACGGAGTTTCTGAAAACACTGTGATGTTTTTCACCCCGGCAGGGGTTGGTCTGTGCCAAGGCTTATGTTTTAATACTGTTCAAATATACAGGAAAACACTGGATACACCTCCGGTGTCGTCATATCGAATAGTGAGGGGCAGGTAACAATGGAAGACAACCGCAAGAAAGCACTCAGCGCAGCACTGGGCCAGATTGAACGTCAGTTCGGCAAGGGCGCCGTGATGAAAATGGGCGACCAGCCCCGTGAAGCCATTCCTGCGGTATCCACCGGCTCCCTGGGGCTGGACGTGGCCCTGGGTATTGGTGGCTTGCCGTATGGCCGGATTGTAGAGATCTACGGCCCGGAAAGCTCCGGTAAAACCACCCTGACCCTGCAAGTTATCGCCGAAGCGCAGAAAGCCGGTAAAACCTGTGCCTTCATCGACGCCGAGCACGCACTGGACCCTATCTACGCTGAAAAGCTGGGCGTAAACGTCGACGACCTGCTGGTCTCCCAGCCGGACACCGGCGAGCAGGCCCTGGAAATCGCGGATATGCTGGTACGCTCCAATGCCATCGACGTCATCATCGTCGACTCGGTAGCGGCCCTGACTCCGAAAGCGGAAATTGAAGGCGAAATGGGCGACAGCCACGTAGGCCTGCAGGCCCGTTTGATGTCCCAGGCGCTGCGTAAGCTGACCGGTAACGTGAAGCACGCCAACTGTCTGATGGTGTTCATCAACCAGATTCGTATGAAGATCGGTGTGATGTTCGGCTCGCCCGAGACCACCACCGGTGGTAACGCCCTGAAATTCTACTCTTCCGTACGCCTGGACATCCGCCGCATCGGCGCGGTGAAGGACGGCGACGAAGTGGTAGGTAACGAAACCCGCGTAAAAGTCGTCAAGAACAAGGTGTCTCCGCCGTTCAAGCAGGCCGAGTTCCAGATCATGTATGGCAAGGGCATCTACCACATGGCCGAAGTTCTGGACATGGGTGTGAAAGAAGGCTTCGTCGACAAATCCGGTGCCTGGTACGCCTACAACGGCGACAAGATCGGCCAGGGCAAGGCCAATGCCTGCAAGTTCCTGGAAGAGAATATGGACATCGCCAACGAAATCGAAGCCAAGGTTCGTGACAAGCTGATGCCCAAGCCGGTGAAGAAAGAGGCGGCAGAAGCGCCGGTGGAAGCGAACGGTGAATTGCTCTAAGTAAGAACCCGGGAGGCGTTACATGAAGCGACTGTTGATCGTAGCCCATGCACCGTCTCCCAATACCCTGAGGTTACGGGAGGCCGTCGAAAAGGGCGCCCGTAACCCGGATGTTGAAGCGGTGGAAGTGGTGGTAAAAGCGCCGCTCGAAGCCGGCCCCGAAGATGTCCTCGCCTGCGACGCCATCATCCTCGGCACCACCGAAAACCTCGGTTATATGTCCGGTGCCCTCAAAGACTTCTTTGACCGTAGCTATTACCCCTGCCTGGAAAGAACCCAGGGCCTGCCTTTTACTTTCTATATCCGCGCCGGGCACGACGGCACCGGCACTCGCCGCGCCATAGACAGCATCACCACTGGCCTGCGCTGGAAACTTATTCAGGAACCCCTGCTGTGCCGGGGTGATTACCAGCCGGAATTTGCCAACCAGTGTGAAGAGCTGGGGCTGTTTGTGGCGGCCAGCCTGGATGCCGGAATTATCTGAAAGCCCCGGCGCAACGGCGTTTAATTGCTGCTGGCCAGCGTATCTCTCATCGGGCTGCGCGGGGCAGCAGGGCGGTTGTATGCCTTGCTGGCCGGTTGTTTCGGCCTGGCGATTGGCTCCTATGCGGTGCTGGCGAATGTTCGTCGGGGTCTGATGGGTCGGCCGGGCGGTCTGGTTGAAGGTTTTTCGCTGATTGCCGGGTTGTTTTGCCTGGGGTTTGGCATCGCGTTGATCATCCTGGCGCAGCGTGATTCAGGCAAACCGTTCATGCTGCGGCGAGACGGCGTAGTTGCTGGGGTGGCTGGCGTATTTGGGCAGGCGGTGGCCTAGCCGGCCAGGCGGCTGTAAAAGCCTTCAATGCGTGACAGGGCATTGTCGACGGCCCGGGAATAGCGTTTCTGGTCCAGGCAGTAACTGAACTGAACGCTCACCCGGAAGCCGGTGCGCCATGGCTGGCAGCGGACTACGCGGGCCGCTACGCGGGGTTCGTTTATGTATTTGCCGCGGATTTGCAGGTACAGGCGGGCGCCGGGTTCAACCGGCCGGGGGCACTGAACCGCCATGCCGTAGCGGTTCATATCCAGGCAGTTCACCGCCACCGGGTTCTTGCCACGGCCAAAAAAGCCGCGTTCACTGAGCTGCACGTTCAGGCAGGTGGCGGGAAACCGTTCCTTGATTCGGCGATCTGAGGGCTTACTTGCCATGGCTGCATCCACTGTCTTTTTGTCTTTGTTGTTTCCGGAAGCCATCCGGACCCTCAAGTGTAGCCAGCACCGGGTTGTCTGAAAATTGATCAGCATGAAAAGTGTGACCGGCGTCTCACCCGGCAGTCGCTCCGGCCTGATCGGATAAAACCGGAACCGGTAGGCGACAGTCTGTCTGGCAAACACTACAATGGCGGGTTCAAAACCATTCAAACCGATGTCGACGGGAAGCAAACTTGAAGTCATTGCCGCTGCACCAACTCTACAAATCCTGTGTTCTGAAAGAGCTGCCATTCAAAACCACCCGGCAACTGGAGCCGCTGGCTGAGATCGTCGGTCAGAACCGTGCCCAGGAAGCCGTGCGCTTTGCACTGGCCATGCCCCACGGTGGTTACAACGTGTATGCGGTAGGCCGGAACGGGTTGGGCAAGCGCACCATGATGCTGCGCTACCTGGAGCACCATGTAGACACCGAACAGCAAAGCCATGACTGGTGTTACGTGGCCAATTTCGAAGAGCCCCGTAATCCGAAGTTGCTGAAGCTGCCCTCGGGCAAGGGCACCCAGCTGAAGCAGGACATGGAAAAGCTGATGGCCCGGCTGGTGAAGATGATTCCCCAGACCTTCGAGGGCGACAGCTTTCTGGAGCGTGCGGAGCAGCTGAAGAACGATTACGTCAAACTGCAGGAAGATGAACTCGAAAAAGTAGCCAACCAGGCCAAGCGCAAGAAAGTGCGCCTGACCATCAGCACCCCCGGCGGATACCGGCTGGTGGCTATGAACGGCGAAGAGCCCCACACGGCGGAAAGCTTCCAGGCCCTGACCCAGGAGCAGCGGGACAAGTTCGAGGAAGTCATCAACAAGCTGGAGAAGAAACTCCGGCAGGTACTGCGCAAGCTGGCAGACTGGGAGCAGGAATACGCCGAGAAACAGCAGGCCCTGAACCAGGAAACCCTGGAAGGCATCTCCGGCCACCAGATTGACGAACTGAAAGAAAAGTATAAAGAGCTACCAGACGTAACGGCCTACCTGGAAGCGGTGCGCAAAGACCTGGCTGAAAACCTGGATATCTTCCTGGAAGACGACGAAGAACAGGCGGCCATTGCCTATGCGTCGCTGGACAAGAAAACACCCCGCCGCTATATCGTAAATGTGCTGGTACACCAGACCAGCAACGAAGTACCCGTGGTGGTGGAAGATAACCCCACCTACCACAATCTGTTCGGTTACGTGGAAAACGTCACATACAAGGGCACGGTGTTTACCGACTTCTCGCTGATTCGCCCCGGCAGCCTGCACAAGGCCAACGGTGGATACCTGCTGATGGATGCCATCAAGGTGCTGGAGCAGCCCTTCGTGTGGGATGGCCTGAAGCGGGCGCTGCGCTCCCGTACCCTTCAGATCAACTCCCTGGAGCGGGAACTGACCCTCTCCGGGACCATTTCCATCGAGGCGGAATCGGTGCCGCTGGATGTGAAGATTGTGCTGTTCGGGGACCGCGAAACCTGGATGCTGCTGCAGGAATACGATTCCGAGTTTGCCGAGCTGTTCCGGGTAACGGCGGACTTCGAGAATGAAATGTACCGCACGGCGGAAAGCCAGCTGCAGTACGCCAAGTTTATTGCCAGCCTGGTGGTGGAAAAGAAACTGCTGCATTGCAACACCAGGGCGGTGGCACGGGTAATTGAACACAGCGCCCGTATGGCCGACCACCAGGACCGGTTATCGCTGCATGCCGCGGATATTGCCAACCTGCTGCGGGAATCGGATTTCTGGGCCCGCCAGGCTGGTGCCCGGTTGATTACCGAGGTGCACGTGGAGCGGGCGCTGGAAAGTGCCCGTTACCGCAGCAGCCGCATTCGTGACCAGTTCTACGATTCCATTCGCGACGGCACCACACTGGTTACCACCTCCGGCACCTGTGTGGGGCAGGTGAATGCGTTGTCTGTGCTGTCTACCGGCGGTTTCGAGTTCGGCTTGTCTAACCGGGTAACGGCAACCTGCTACTATGGTGATGGTGCCGTGATGGATATCGAGCGGGACGTAAAGCTGGGTGGCAACATTCACTCCAAGGGCGTGATGATTCTCAGCTCCTGGCTGGCGTCTTACTTTGCGGTGAACGACCCCATGCACCTGTCTGCCAGCCTGACCATGGAGCAGAACTATGGTGAGGTAGACGGCGACAGCGCATCGCTGGCGGAGCTGGTGGCGCTGATCTCGTCGTTGTCCGGTGTGCCGGTGCGCCAGGACCTGGCCATTACCGGTTCAGTGAACCAGTTTGGCGAGGTGCAGCCCATCGGCGGTGTGAACGAGAAAATTGAAGGCTTCTTTGCCACCTGCGAGCTCAAGGGCGGTTTGACCGGCACCCAGGGTGTGATCATTCCGGAAACCAACGTGCAGAACCTGATGCTCGACAGTGAAGTGGTGCAGGCTGCGCGCAATGGCAAGTTTGCGGTTTACCCGGTAAGCCGGGTGGAAGAGGCCGTTACCTTGCTGCTGGACAAGCCCGCCGGCAAGGCGAATGACAAAGGCCGGTATCCCAGGCAGAGTGTTTTTGGCATTATTCAGCAGCGGCTTGAGAAAATGCGGGAACACGAGCGGCAGGAACACGCGCGGGACGAGCACAAAGACCCGTCCATCCACTGACCGGGACCATAATAAAACGGACAGGAGAATAGAGATCCATGACTGATATCCAGCAAACTGTGTACGTGGTAGAAGACGACGAAGCCGTCCGCGACTCCCTGGAGTTGTTGCTGAAATCCGATGGCAAGCCGGTGAAGACCTACGAAAGCGCCAACGCATTTCTGAAGGACTACTCCGATAAAATGGCCGGCTGCATTGTGCTGGATATCCGTATGCCGGGTATGGACGGCATGGAGCTGCAGAAGAAGCTGAACGAAAAGCATTCGATTCTGCCCATCATCTTTGTGACCGGTCACGGCGACGTGCCGATGGCGGTAGACGCCATGAAAGAAGGCGCGGTGGACTTCATCCAGAAGCCGTACCGGGAAGAAGCCCTGCTGGAAAAGATCGAGGCGGCCCTGGAGCAGGACCTCGAGCAGCGCAAGACCCTGGACGAAAAACAGGAAATTATCCGCCGGGTGAAAAGCCTGACTCCTCGGGAAGCCGAAATCATGGACCGCATGATTGCCGGCCAGGCCAACAAGGTGATTGCCATCGAGCTGGAGATCAGCCAGCGCACCGTGGAAATCCACCGTTCCCGGGTTATGCACAAGATGGGTACACATTCCCTTGCACATCTGGTGCGTATGGTTCTGTCCGTAAAGGACCTTATCGACTAAGCCGGTTGCTGTGGTCATCATGCCAGAACGTTTATAACCGGCCACGCTTGTATGACTGAAGTTGTCAGTGAGAACTCAGAGGTGACGGTCCTGCTGGTTGATGACAACCCGCAGAACCTGAAAGTCCTCTACGAGACCCTGAAAGACAAAGGCTACCGCCTGCTGATTGCCAACGAAGGCGAGAAAGCACTGGACCTGGCCCACCGTCACCACCCAGAAGTGATCCTGCTGGATATTATGATGCCGGAGATGGATGGCTATGAGGTGTGCGAGCGCCTGAAGGCCGATCCGGAAACCGCCGACATCGCCGTGGTATTCCTGTCCGCCCTGGACGACCTGCAGGCCAAGGTGAAGGGTTTTTCCCTGGGTGGGGCCGATTACATCTCCAAGCCGTTCCAGTCCCTGGAAGTGATCGCCCGGGTGAAAACCCATGCCCGGGTTATCCGGCTCGAACGTGAGCTGCAGGCCCGTAACCGGGAACTGCAGGGCGACCAGGCCCGCATTCTGGATTCCATCAGCGAAGGCATCTACGGGCTGGACGAAAACGGCCTGATCGAGTTTGCCAACCCGGCTGCCGCCGCGATTGCCGGCCGCCCGGTTGAAGACCTGATCGGCAAATGTTTCTTTGACCTGCACTTTGCCACAGCTGACGAATGCCGTGACAGCCTGCCGGTGATGGCGACCTGTAACAAAGGTGTGCCCGAACACCAGCGGGATATCCAGATGCTGCGAGTCGATGGCAGCAGCTTCCCTGCAGAATACCGGGCCACCCCGAAGCTTGATGGCGATGAGCTGCATGGCGCTGTGGTGGTGTTTCACGACATTACCGCCGAGCTTGAAAGCGAGAAAGCCCTGGAAGAAGCCCGGGAGCTGGTGCAGGAGCAGCGCGATCAGCTGGCCCACACCTCCCGCCTGACCACCATGGGCGAGATGGCCGCCGGCTTTGCCCACGAGGTAAACCAGCCGCTGACCGCGATTTCCAACTACGCCCGGGTTTCCAAGCGCATGATGGCCAAGGACGAGCCTGACCTTGAGCTGCTGGGTGAAACCCTGGATAAAATCGATGCCCAGTCCCACCGGGCCAGCGAGATTATCCGCCGCATCCGCCGCTTTATGAAAAAGCCTGCCACCGGTAAGGAAGAATTGTCGGTGCCCGAGTTGCTGGAAGACACCCGGCAGTTTGCCGAGGTGGACATGCGCAACAATGAGGGCGGCATTGAGGTGCGGATAGACGACGATCTGCCGGGTGTACTGGCAGACCCCATCCAGGTCCAGCAGGTGGCCCTGAACCTGATCCGCAACGCCCTGGAGGCAACCCGCAGTGCCGGTTCGTCCCAGCCTGTGGAGGTTTCAGCACGGCGTTGTGGTGAGCAGTGCGTTCGGGTAGAGGTGCGTGACCACGGTGTCGGTGTGCCGGAAGAGGCCGAGGACAAGCTGTTCCACCCGTTCTACACCACCAAGGAAGATGGCATGGGCATTGGCCTTGCTACCTGTCGCTCGCTGATGCAGGCCCAGGGTGGCGATATCGGGTACCAGCGCCCGGAAGGCGACGGTGCCTGTTTCTGGTTTGTGTTGCCCATTGCAGGCGCCGAGGGCGCGCCCTGCACCCCCGACGAAGCCTGACCCCTTATAGCCAGTCTATGCGCCCGGTAAGGTGGGGCGCGTCTCCCTTGGCATTCAGAATCTGATAGTCCCAGCCGTCTGCCCCGGTGCGCCAGTTCAGCTGCGCGGTGCCGGGCAGGAACAGCGGCTTCTTGAACTGGCAGCTGACTTTCACCGGCCCTGACTGCCAGCCTTCCTGTTGTTCCAACGGCGCCAGTGCGTGGGCCTTGCTCCACATGCCATGGGCAATCGCCCGCGGAAAACCGAAAGCCCGGGCACTCAGGGCGTGCATGTGAATAGGGTTACGGTCACCGGATACCTTCGCATATTGCCGGCCGATGCTTTCCGGCGCCTTGATGGCTTCAAAGAACGGGTAATGGTCCGGTTGTGGGGGATTCTTCCTGCCTCCGGAGGTTCCCTGGCCGGACATCCGGAACAGGTTAGTGCTGGTTTCTTCCCAGATCAGCTTGCCGGCGGCCCGGGCTTCGGTAATCAGGTCGAACTCCATGCCCCTGTCTGTGCGCTGCTGGTTGCCCAGCGTTACCCGGATATCCAGGTTTTCGCCGGCACTGACCGGGCGATGCTGGATGATGGTGTTGCGCAGGTGCACCAGCCCCAGCAAGGGCAGGGGGAAGGATTTTTCCGTCAGCAGCTTCAGGTGCAGGGGAAACGCCAGGATGTGAGGCCAGGTAATAGGGGCCCGGGAGCCAGGCTTGAACCCGCATATGCGCTGATAGGTTTTCAGGGCCGGCGTGTTGGTGGCAATTCCCAGCAGGTCTGCCTGCAGGTCCGGAATGCGGGTTTGCTCGCCCGGCTTGTGTTGTTTGGGCAGCAGGGCCTTGCCATACAGTGGCAGCAAGGCCGGCGGTGCGCTGTGGTAGACCAGTGAATCCGGCATTAAGGCTTGCTCCCGATTATTAATGG
Organism: Marinobacter sp. L-46; assembly: GCF_056859535.1. Classification (NCBI taxonomy): domain Bacteria; kingdom Pseudomonadati; phylum Pseudomonadota; class Gammaproteobacteria; order Pseudomonadales; family Marinobacteraceae; genus Marinobacter; species Marinobacter sp. L-46. Next base: position 111,435 of record NZ_JBSXOP010000090.1, on the reverse strand, counting down.
TTTCAGGTACAACTGTGCGTGCGTGGCCTGATATGCTCTAATGTACGACGAAAGTCTGGCAAACCCGGCCAGAGGTGGCATTGACCCGGCGTGCTCCGGACCCTGTCCGGTGGGTCAAAGTGGTAACTGATAAATAAAAAAGCGGGACTCTATGCAGGAACTACGTGATGCGGGCGTGATGCTGCGCCTGATTTATGAGGCGATGAAGAAAAATGGCATTGATACCAATGCCATTTTCAGCCGTCTGGGTGTAGACGAGCAGTATGTTTATACCGATCAGCTCCGAACCCCCCACAATGCCCAGCTGTATTTCTGGCAGGCGGTTGAAGATGTATCCGGCGATGAAGATATTGGCCTGCACCTGGGGCCACTGTTGCCGGCCTACAAAGGGCAGGTGCTGGAATACCTGTTCCTGAGTAGCTCCACCTTCGGCGAAGGCCTTCGCCGGGCCCAGAACTATCAGCGCCTGCTGAGTGATGCGGCCAATACCGATTTCTTTGTGGAAGGCGACGAAGCCTGCATGGTGCTGGATGCAGCCTCGGAAGAAGTCAGCCGGCTGCGGCACTTCAACGAGTGTTTTGTGCAGGGCTTGATTACCTTCTTCAAATCCATCACCGATGGCCGTTTTTATCCCTCCCGCATCGAGTTCGAGCATGAGCGGGAAAAAGGTATCGACCACGCAAAGGAAGTGCTCGGTTGTGATGTGGTGTTCGGCGCCCGTGAAAACCGTCTGTACTTCCCGGTGGAAATTCTGTCCTATGCCTCGCCCCATGCCGAGCCGGAACTGCTGGCCCTGCACGAGCGTTTTGCCAGTGAGCAGGTAGCCAGGCTCGAGAAGAAAGACATCGTAGGGCAGGTGGAACGGATTATTGCCGAGCTGCTGGACAGCGGTGAGGTGACACTGGATGCGGTGGCCGAACGGCTAGGCATCAAACCCAGAACCCTGCGCACCCGGCTGACCGAAGCTGAAACCAGTTTCAACCAGGTACTGGCGGATTTCCGGTACCGGCTGGCCCGTCAACTGCTGGCAACCACCGACGAGTCCATCGACGAGATTGTGTATCTGACCGGTTTCTCCGAGCCCAGCACCTTCTACCGTGCGTTCAAGCGCTGGTCCGGCATGACGCCGATCGAGTACCGTAAAACCGCCCAGACCAAGGATGTGATGGTCGACGCCATGTAAGGCGGTTTTCTGAAAAATCTGAAAAAAGTTCTTCAAAAGCGTTGACATAAACGGGGGCGTCTTTATAATGCGCCCTCGTTGTCACAGAGCAGTCGCAAGACAGCTCAGGCACGCCGCGCGGAGCGGTAGTTCAGTTGGTTAGAATACCGGCCTGTCACGCCGGGGGTCGCGGGTTCGAGTCCCGTCCGCTCCGCCATTTATCTCCTCCCCCTTGTTTTCGATATCCCCTTTTTATTTCCAGCTTTTTCTCAGCTATCTGACCTGATTTGTTTTCGCCGTTCGCCCGGGCTTGTTCCGTGCCAGCGCTGGTATGCCTTGTGAAAGGCCGGCGGGTTGGCAAAGCCCAGCAGCCAGGCAATTTCCGCCAGTGATGTATCGGTTTCCTTCAGGTAATCCTCTGCCAGTTGTTTGCGGGTGTCGTCCAGCAGTTGCCGGAACCCGGTACCCTCGGCGCTCAGTTGCCGTTGCAGGGTCCAGGCCGTGGTGCCCAGCCGGGCCGCCAGTGTTTCCAGCGTAGGTGTTTCACCCCGCAGCAGGGGGGTTAACAGATGGCGCACCCGGTCGGCCACGCTCCAGCCTTTGCGGATTTGCCGCAGCTCCCGTTCACAGACTCCTGACAGCTTCTCGTACATGCCCTCATGGGCCTGGGACGGGCTTTGTCGCCACACGCTTTCCTTGAAGCGGATGGCGTTTTCCCGGGCGCCGAACTCTACCGGGCAGCGAAACCAGCTTTCGAACACGTCGTCCAGGCCAATGGATGGATACTCTATCCATACCTTTTCCAGCACGTCGTAGCGGCCGGTGATATGCCGGGCCAGTTGGGTCCAGGCGGCCAGTATGGAATCCACCACAAAGTAGTTGTACGGGTTGTAGGGCTGGATCGAGTAGAAGCGCACGGTACGCTGCAATTCATCGACCGAGGGTTCGCCCCGGGAATTCTGGCTGGTGAGCAGGGAATAGCGAATCAGGCTACGGAAGGCCTGGCGCACCGAGCTGGCAGTTTCTGCGGCCAGTCCGGCCATGCCGGCGTCCACCGGCCGAGTCAGGGCGCCCATGCGCAGGCCCAGGGCGGGATTGCCGGTTGCGGTGATGGCAGCATGGCCAAGGCGCATAAAGCGGGGGATGCTGATGCGGGCGTCAGCCGAGGCCAGAGCGGCATCATCCAGCCGGAACCTGGCTTTCAGTTTGTCGATATTGCCGCCTTCAGCCTCGGTTGCGCGCAGCAGTACTGCCGCATACAGCAGGCTGATATCGCCGAGGGCGTTCTGCTTAGGGGGTGTATTTTCAGGCATGCCGGTATTATTGCTGTTATTTAAAGATAATAAAATGTTTGGTTTGGATATTGTTGGCGCCTTCGGTGCTGGGTAGTGTAGGCCCATAACAACGGGAGCCTCGACATCCCGCCTGATAATCCGATGAGGAGCACCGCAATGACCGCAACACCTGGCACCAGCAAGTACCCGCACCTGCTTGAGCCCCTGGACCTGGGCTTTACCAAGCTTCGCAACCGCACCCTGATGGGCTCCATGCACACGGGCCTTGAGGAAGTGAAGGGTGGTTTCGACCGGCTGGCGGCATTCTATGCCGAGCGTGCCCGTGGCGGCGTCGGCCTGATTGTGACCGGCGGCATTGGCCCCAACAGCGAGGGCGCGGTGTTCCAGCACGCGGCCAAGATGAGCACCGAGGAAGAGTCCGACAAGCACAAGGTGATCACCCAGGCCGTGCACGAGGCCGATGGCAAGATCTGTATGCAGATCCTGCATGCTGGCCGTTATGCCTATTCTCCGGAGCTGGTAGCGCCCTCTGCTATCCAGGCACCCATCAACCCGTTCAAGCCCAAAGAACTTGATGAAGCGGGTATCCAGAAACAGATTGACGACTACGTGAACTGTGCCGCCCTGGCCCAGCGCGCCGGCTACGACGGCGTCGAGATTATGGGCTCCGAGGGTTATTTCATTAACCAGTTCATCGTCAATCACACCAACCACCGCACCGACCAGTGGGGTGGCAGCTATGAAAACCGCATTCGCCTGCCGATTGAAATCGTGCGCCGTGTGCGTGAGCGGGTGGGCGAGAACTTTATTATTGTGTACCGCCTGTCCATGCTGGACCTGATCGAAGACGGCAGCACCTGGGAAGAAGTGGTGCAGCTGGCCAAGGAAATCGAAAAAGCCGGCGCCAGTATCATTAACACCGGTATCGGCTGGCACGAAGCCCGCGTGCCGACCATTGCCACCTCGGTACCCCGCGGTGCCTTTACCAAGGTAACCGCCCACCTGAAAGGCGAGGTAAGCATTCCGCTGGTGACTACCAACCGGATCAATATGCCGGATGTGGCCGAGAAGATCCTGGCCGAAGGCGATGCCGATATGGTCTCCATGGCCCGGCCGTTCCTGGCCGATGCCGAGCTGGTACTGAAAGCAGCCGAAGACCGTGCCGAGGAAATCAACACCTGCATCGGCTGTAACCAGGCCTGCCTGGACCATACCTTCAGCGGCAAGCTCACCACCTGCCTGGTGAACCCGCGCGCCTGTAACGAAACCCTGCTGACCTATGTGAAAACGGCTCAGCCCAAATCCATCGCGGTGGTGGGTGCCGGCCCGGCAGGCCTCGCCTTTGCCAGCGTAGCCGCAGAGCGTGGCCACAAGGTGACGGTGTTTGATGACGGCAGCGAGATCGGCGGCCAGTTCAACGTGGCCAAGCGGATTCCGGGTAAGGAAGAGTTCTACGAAACCCTGCGTTATTTCCGTGTGATGCTCGACAAGCACGGCGTGGATGTCCGCCTGAACACCCGGGTCAGTGCAGACGACCTGAAAGCCGGTGGCTTCGATGAAGTGGTTATGGCCACCGGTGTCGAGCCCCGCACCCCGGATATCGAAGGTATCGACCATCCGAAGGTGATCGGCTACCTGGATGCCCTGATGGGTCGCAAGCCGGTGGGCCAGCGTGTCGCGGTAATCGGTGCTGGCGGTATCGGCTTTGATGTGTCCGAATTCATCGTGCATCAGGGTGAATCGCCGTCCCTGAACACCGAACACTTTATGAAAGAGTGGGGTGTCGACCTGACCGTGGCGCATCGTGGTGGTATTCAGGGCGTACAGCCGGAAGTACCGGCCCCGGCCCGTGAGGTGTTCCTGCTGCAGCGCAAGGCTTCCAAGGTCGGCAAGAACCTGGGCAAGACCACCGGCTGGATTCACCGTACATCTCTGAAGAACCGCAATGTGCAGATGGTTCCGGGTGTGTCTTACCGCAAGATTGACGACGAAGGCCTGCACATCACGGTTACGCCCAAGGGCGCGGAGCAGGGCGAAGACAAGCTGCTGCCGGTGGATACCATCATCGTGTGTGCCGGTCAGGAGCCATTGCGCGAACTGCAGGCAGGCCTTGAAGCCGCAGGCCTGCCGGTGCACCTGATTGGTGGTGCCGATGTTGCCGCCGAGCTGGATGCCAAGCGGGCGATTGATCAGGGCAGCCGCCTGGCAGCGGAGATCTGATCACAAATCGTTGCAGTTTTTCTCTGTGTTTTGGGGCCGGTCTGGCTAGACTATGGAAATCCGGCAAGGGGGTAGGGAACCCTCGGGCCGGCCCTGTCGTTCGAATAACAAGTTACAAGCATGGAGAAGGTTGATGGTCAGTGCCGCCCAGGCAGCCGAGGGTAACTCAGCTGTCTTCTTGATGGATGGTAGCCAGGTTTCCCGGCAGATGCGTTGGTCGGAGTTTGGTGCCTTTCTGGATGGCTATGTTGGGCTTTCGGACCTTGCCGAAACCGATGTGCGCGCCGTGCTGGTCAATCTCAACCCTGACCTGACGGTGGCCTCCCTGGTGTTCTTCCGGATCTGGTTTGACGAAGAAGGCCGCGCAGACAGCAGTTGGAACGTGCCCATCGAAGCGCTGGCGGAAAAGGGTGCCAAGGGCCCAGACCTGGGCGGTGGCGCAATCCGCCTGGTTTGCCGCAGCCAGTGTCCGGACCCTGCTTTTGCTGAGGAACTCTGGGACCCGGATATGACCCCGGGCAGCAACCATTTCCACTCGATTCGCAAGGCTGTTGAAGCCAATACCCTGCATTTCCGCCAGGCCGAGCCGGCAGAAGAGAATATCCCTGTTCTGGTAAATTCGTCGTCTGCCGCCACCGACGAGCGTGTCCATATCGAACGCGCCCGCCTGGCCCAGGTGCTTCGGGAGCAACGGCTGCGTATCAAAACCCTGCAGAGCGTGCACCGGGATGCGGTGTCTGACCTGCAGCGTGATCATCGCCTGGAGATGCAGTCTTTGCGTTCGGAGATGACCGAGCTGGACCAGAAGTACGAACGGCTTCGGGTCAGTAAGGAGCAGCTCAAGAATCGCCTGCAGGAGCGTAATGAGCAATACCTCGCGCTACAGGAGCAGCTGGGTAAAGAGGCTCCGGCCGATCCGGAAGCAGGGACCGATGTTGAGGGCGGAAAATCGGATGCCGAAACGGTCCTGCTGAGAGAGCAGCTGGAGCGCAAGGAGCGGGAGCTGGAGCTGCGGGAGGAAAGGCTGGTTGCCCTGGAGCAGGAAAACCAGGAGCTCAGAAATCGCGAGGTGCCGGAAGATTCGCTGCTGGAACAGTTGCGAAACCAGGTGGTGTTCCTGGTGGCTTATCACCCGGGTGTCGGCCACATCACACTGCCGTATGATGATATCGAAACCTACTTTGCCAATCCCCAAGCCTACGCCGCTGACCAGTGCGGCATGAACGAGGCCGCCTACCGGGAGTGGCTGGCCCACTATGAAAACCCGGTGTGCAACCATGCCGATACCGACGGCAATGCGTGCGGTGAACCGATCATGAGAGTGTCCCAGCCGGCGGATTTCGAGGCCGGCAAAGACGACCGCTGCGAACAGCATAAAGCCTGATCCCGCGAAGTTTTTTCAGTATCCGCCCGAGTTTCGTTAAACTGTGGGTCTGTTCGTCTCATTCAGACACCACGGGATACTTCATGGACCAGTTCAGGAATATCGGGATTATCGGGCGCATGGGCAGCGTCAAGGTAGTTGAGTCGCTGCGCCAGCTGAAACAGTACCTGACCGCAAACAACTACCACGTCATTATCGAAGAAGACACCGCGACCATGATTCCGGGCCACGGCCTGCAGGTGGCCAGCAAGAAGCTCCTGGGTGAAATCTGTGACCTGGTAATCGTGGTCGGTGGTGACGGCAGTTTGCTGGGTGCCGCCCGGGAAATGGCCAAGGCCAAGATTCCGTTGCTGGGCGTTAACCGGGGGCGCCTCGGATTTCTGACTGATATCTCCCCCAACGACCTTGAAGAGCGGCTGGCCCAGGTGCTGGCCGGTGACTACATCGAAGAGTCCCGGTTTCTTCTGGACGGCCACGTAGAGCGCAACGGCCAGCCTCTTGGCTATGGCTCTGCCCTGAACGACGTGGTGCTGCACCCGGGCAAGTCTACCCGGATGATCGGCTTCGACCTGTTTATCGACGGTCACTTCGTTTACAGCCAGCGCTCTGACGGCCTGATTGTGGCCACGCCCACCGGTTCGACGGCGTATTCACTGTCTGCGGGCGGTCCGATTATGCATCCCAAACTGGATGCGGTGGTGCTGGTGCCCATGTTTCCCCACACCCTCAGCAGTCGCCCGATCGTGGTGGATGGCAAGAGCGAGATCAAGCTGGTGATCGGCGAGACCAACGAAACCTATCCGCAGATCAGTTTCGATGGCCAGATGAACATTTCCTGTGCGCCGGGTGACATCATTCGCATCACCAAGAAGCCCTTCAAGGTTCGGCTGATTCACCCCACCGACCACAACTTCTACGCCACCTGCCGTGACAAGCTGGGCTGGGCAAGCACAATTACAGCGAGTTGAGTATGGCGGGTTACGACATTATCGGCGACATCCACGGTTGCGCTAATACGCTGCAGCGGCTGCTGGATCAGATGGGCTACCGCAAGGTGAACGGGGTTTACCGGCACCCGAAGCGGCAGGCAATTTTTATTGGTGACATTATCGACCGCGGCCCGCGCATCCGCGAGGCCCTGCACCTGGTGCGGGATATGGTGGAGCATGGCGCTGCCCGTATTGTCATGGGCAACCATGAGTACAATGCGCTGGGTTACTGCACCCGGGCCCGCCCGGGCAGTGGCAAGCAGTTCCTTCGGGAGCACAACCCGCGGCACGACCGGCTGATCAAGGAAACCCTTGAGCAGTTTGATGCGTATCCTCATGAGTGGAATGAATTCCTGGAATGGTTCTATACCATTCCGCTGTTCATCGACGATGAGGATTTCCGGGTGGTGCATGCGTGCTGGGACCAGGACCTGATCGACAAGTTCAGGCAAAACCAGGGCGGAGCCTGCATTGATGAAGACTTCCTGCATGCCTCTGCAGCCATCGAGTCGTTTGCCGGGCAGGTGATGGATACCTTGCTGCGGGGAACCGACCTGCGCTTGCCGGAAGGCATGTCGATTACCGGCAAGGACGGTTATGTACGGGAATTCTTCCGCACCAAGTTCTGGGCCGATGATCCGAAAACCTACGCCGACGTGGTGTTCCAGCCAGACCCGCTGCCCCCGGAAGTGGCCCGTATGGAGCTGACGGATGCCGAGTACCGGCAGCTGATCACCTATCCGCTGGATGCGCCCCCGGTGTTTGTGGGCCATTACTGGATGGATGGCAAGCCGGCGCCGCTGAAGGCCAATGTGGCCTGTATCGATTACAGTGCGGTGAAGTACGGCAAGCTGGTGGCGTACCGGATGGACGGCGAAGACGTGCTGTCGAAAGACAAGTTTGTCTGGGTGGATGTAGACCGGCCGGAACAGCCGGATTATCCCACCAGTGAAGACAGTGTGGCACGCTGAGACGGGGAGAGCAGGTGGATAACGAAAGGTCTTACCCGATTACCCCGGACGGCCGCTGGCAGCCCGCGCCTCGCCACGCCCCGTTTGTGATCGCAACCATAGTGATCGCGGTGGTGATGGTGTGGTTTACCGGCATGGGCCAGAACGCCCTGGCGGCAAACCTGATGTTTGTGGATCCCCGGCCATTCAGCTGGGAGGTGTTCAGCTCGCTGACTGGCCGCCTGGAGGCGCTGTCGGCGTCCCTGGCCAGTGGCCAGGTGTGGCGGCTGATTACCCCGGATTTCCTGCACTTCAGCTGGACCCACATCATCTTCAACTCGGTGATGTTGTGGTTTCTGGGCAGCCAGATTGAGTGGATAGACGGCCGTGCCCGGCTGGCGGTGCTGTTTCTGGTGGCAAGCCTGCTGTCCAATGGCCTGCAGTACCTGGTGTCCGGCCCGCTGTTTGGCGGCTTGTCCGGTGTGGTGTACGGCATTCTGGGTTACTGCTGGATGAGCCAGCGCAGGCGCCCGCGTTTCCAGTTCCCGCCGGCACTGGTGACCTTTGCGCTGGTGTGGATGGTGATCGGCTTTACGCCGTTGCCGGAAATGCTTGGCCTTGGCCGCATGGCCAACGAAGCCCATCTGGGCGGTTTTGTGGCAGGGTTGCTGGTGGCCGCGTTGTCGCCCTTGCGGGGCAAGCGCTGGCGATAAACCAAAAAAAAGCCCCACCGGAAGGTGGGGCATAAAAAGAGCGTTTTAGCTCCTGATGAGAGAGACCAAATGATACGACCGTCTGTCATTTGGTGAAGTAATGATAATTGTTATCATTTGCGTCTGTCAAACGGATTTGCCGATTTTTCAATGAACAAATTTTCAGGAGGTGGGCAATGACCTACGAAGAGTTGATCGAGCGGCTGGATCCGAACGTGTACCGCAATCTGAAACAGGCCATTGAGCTGGGCAAGTGGCCGGACGGCCGTGCCCTGACCCGTGAGCAGCGGGAAATCAGCCTGGAAGCGGTGATCTATTACGAAGAAAAGCACAAGGTGCCGGAAGAGCAGCGTGTCGGCTACCTGGACCGGGGTGAAAAGGCGGGTACCGCCTGTGACCCGTCTGTGCAGTTCCGCAAGGATCGCCAGGGCAACGATGATGTCGATCCGGATCAGTTTGTAGAGGTCAAGGTTTGAGCGACTCCATTGATGTAACCGGCCGTCTTCGCAAGATGCCGGCCGAAGCCGGCGACCCGGTAGCCTATACCCTGGCGGTGGGTGATGCCCGCATTGCCCTGAACGACCTGATGGGGCGAAAGGTAAGGATCGATTTCGAGGGTGTGATTCGCTGTATCCATTGTGATCGCACCACCAAGAAGAGTTTCAACCAGGGCTATTGTTACCCCTGCTTCCGCAAGCTGGCGGCTTGCGACAGCTGCATCATGAGCCCGGAAAAATGCCATTTTCATCTGGGCACCTGCCGGGAGCCGGAATGGGGCGAAGCCAACTGCATGGTGGAGCATGTGGTGTACCTGGCCAATTCCAGTGGCCTGAAAGTGGGTATTACCCGGGGCTCGCAAGTGCCTACACGCTGGATTGATCAGGGCGCGGTGACGGCGATCCCGATGCTGCGGGTTTCCAGCCGCTACCTTTCCGGGCTGGTGGAAGTGGCGTGTAAGAGCCATGTGGCCGATCGCACCAACTGGCGGGCCATGCTCAAGGGCGATGTGCCGGAGCTGGACCTGGCCCAGGAGCGCCAGAGAATCCTGGAGCTGATCGAAGACGACCTGGCGCAATTGCGCGCAGAGCACGGTGAAGACAGCATCCGGATTGTGGACGAGGCCTCACTTGGGCTGGGTTATCCGGTTCAGGTATGGCCGGGGAAAGTGAAAACCCATAATCTGGATAAAACACCGGAAGTGGAAGGGCTGCTTGAAGGTATCAAAGGGCAGTACCTGATGCTGGACACCGGGGTGATCAATATCCGCAAATTTACCGGCTATGAAGTCCGGTTCCGGGTTCTCGACTGAGCCCGCCATGTCTTTTGTCTGGAGAGTATGAATGCGAACCAACCAGCCACAAACCATTTACCTGAGTGAATACAAGGTTCCTGCGTATCTGGTTGACCACGTGGATCTGCGTTTCGAATTGTTTGAAGACGGCGCCCGGGTGCACAGCACCCTGTCTGTGCGCCGGAACCCTGAGTCGGCAGACGCCGGTGCCCCCCTGTTCCTGCACGGCGACAGCCTGAAGCTGGAGTCGGTGGCCCTGAATGGCTCAGCGCTGGCTGCCGGTGATTTCGAAGACCGTGGCGATGCGCTGATCGTGCCTTCGGTACCGGAGCAATTCGAATTGCAGGTGGTTACCTGGATCGAGCCGCAGAACAATACCCGGCTGGAAGGTTTGTACAAGTCCTCCGGAATGTTCTGCACCCAGTGCGAGGCCGAGGGCTTCCGTTGCATCACTTTCTACCCGGACCGCCCGGATGTGATGGCCCGGTTCCGCACCCGGATTGAAGCGGATAGAGGCGCCTACCCGGTACTGTTGTCTAACGGTAACCCGGTAGAGCAGGGCGAGCTCGAAAACGGCCGTCACTTTGTCACTTGGGAAGACCCGTTCCCCAAGCCGGCTTATCTGTTCGCGCTGGTTGCCGGAGACCTGGTAGAGAAAAAAGACACCTTCACCACCTGTTCCGGCCGTAACATTGACCTGCGAATGTACGTGGAGCCCCGCAACGCGCAGAAGTGCGATTTCGCCATGGACGCCCTCAAGCGCTCCATGCGCTGGGATGAAGACGTCTACGGCCGCGAATACGACCTGGATATCTTCATGATCGTGGCGGTGGATGACTTCAACATGGGGGCCATGGAAAACAAGGGCCTGAATATTTTCAATTCCTCCTGCGTGCTGGCCAGCCAGGACACGGCGACCGACGCCACCTTCCAGCGCATCGAGGCCATCGTCGCCCACGAGTATTTCCACAACTGGTCCGGCAACCGGGTCACCTGTCGTGACTGGTTCCAGCTGAGCCTGAAGGAAGGCTTTACCGTGTTCCGGGATTCCCAGTTCTCCGCCGACATGGGATCGCCAACGGTCAAGCGCATTGAAGACGTTACCCTGTTGCGCACCGCACAGTTTGCGGAAGATGCGGGCCCCATGGCCCATCCGGTGCGGCCCGCGTCTTACATGGAAATCTCCAACTTCTACACCCTGACCATCTACGAGAAAGGCGCGGAAGTGGTGCGGATGATTCACAACCTGCTGGGCGATGAAATGTTCCGCAAGGGCAGTGATCTGTACTTCGAGCGCTACGATGGCCAGGCGGTGACCACAGACGATTTCGTCAAGGCTATGGAAGATGCCTCCGGCCGTGACCTGAGCCAGTTCCGGTTGTGGTACGAGCAGGCAGGCACGCCGGTGGTTAGCGTGGAAGACGACTACGATGCGGATAAGGGCGTGTATGGCCTGACCATCCGCCAGAATATTCCCGACACGCCGGGGCAGACCGGCAAGAAGCCTCAGCACATTCCGTTCGCCATGGGCCTGCTCGACAGCGAAGGCCAGCCGTTGTCGCTGAATACCAGCGCCGGCGAACAGGGCGGCCCGCTGGAGCGGGTGCTGGAGCTGACTGAGGGCGAGCACCGTTTCGAATTTCACGGCCTGGCCGAACGGCCAGTGCCGTCACTGTTGCGGGATTTCTCGGCGCCGGTGCGGGTGCAGTATCCGTGGAGCCGGGAACAGCTGTTGTTCCTGATGAGCCACGATCCGGACGGCTTTAATCGCTGGGATGCGGGCCAGCGCCTGGCCGTGGATGTTATCCAGTCTCTGGTGGGTGCGCCGGAGAAGGCTGAAGTTGAGCCGCGGCTGGCGGCTGCCTACCGTAAATTACTGAACGATGCGTCTATGGACCAGGCACTGGTGGCCAAGATGCTGTTGTTGCCGTCGGAGGCCTACCTGGTAGAACTGGCGGAGCAGGCCGATGTGCCGGCTATCCATGCGGCCCGGGAGCGGGTGTTGAAGCACCTGGCGCAAGAGCTGAAAGACGACCTGCTGGCTTGTTACCAGCGCAACCGGCAGCAGGGCGATTACCAGCTGGGCCCGGATGCCATTGCCCGTCGCAGCCTGTGTAATACCGCGCTGGGCTGGTTGATGAGTATTGACGATGAGCGGGCCCGGGAGCTGGCGTTAGAGCAGTTCCGCAGTGCAGACAACATGACGGACCGCCTGGGTGCCTTGCGGGCGCTGGTCAATTCCGGCTTTGCAGCAGATCGTGAACAGGCCCTCGAGAGCTTCTACCAGCGCTTCAGCGATGATCCGCAGGTGGTGGAGCTCTGGTTCTCGGTACAGGCGTCCAGCGGCCAGGCCGGCCAGTTGCCGCACATCCTGAAGTTGCTGGAGCATCCGGCCTTTGACTGGAAAAACCCGAACAAGGTGCGCTCGGTAGTGGGTGTGTTTGCCGGCCAGAACCTGGCGGCCTTCCATAACCCCGATGGCAGTGGCTATCAGTTCCTGGCTGGGCAGGTTTGCCGCCTGGATGACAGCAACCCGCAGATTGCCTCCCGCCTGGTAACGCCGTTAACGCGCTGGCGGAAGTTCGCACCTGCCTACTCCAGCCAGATGAAAGCGGCACTGGAAGGCATCCGGGACAAAGATAACCTGTCCCGTGACCTGTACGAAGTTGTGCATAAGAGCCTGGCAGGCTGACCTGCTGGCGGGGCCCGAGCCAGGCGCACGGGCCCGCGCTGGCTGTGTATCGTTTTGTGTTTTTTCAACCGTCGTCACAGCCTGATACAAAATCGCACTTTCGGTCGATAGACAATGTTGCTCAATCGGCTAATCTGTTGGAAAGTCTGCGATTGCATCAGACCATAACAATAAAGCCCGACAGAGGCTTCCAGACGGAAAGGTTGCACAATGAGATACAACAAAAACGTTCTTTTGGGTGGGCTGCTGGCAGCTTCCTTCGCCGCATCCCCCGTTTACGCAGCTGTGTCTGCTTCAGAGGCAGCGCGGCTGGGTAATGATTTAACCCCTTTCGGTTCGGTCAAGGCCGGAAACGCCGATGGCACCATCCCGGCGTGGGGCGGCGGCCTGACAGAGCCCCCGGCTGGCTATCAGGGCAGTGGCCAACACCATATCAACCCGTTTCCGAACGACCAGGTGCTGTTCACCATCAATGCGTCCAACATGGACCAGTACAGCGAGCACCTGACCGATGGCCAGAAGGCCATGTTTGAAACCTACCCGACGACCTTCCAGATTCCGGTTTACCAGTCCCGCCGTACCCATGCGGTTCCTGACTGGGTTGCCGAGAACACCCGCAAGAACGCGGTGAATGCGGAAATTGTGGGTGAATCCGAGGGCCTGGAAGGCGCCTTCGGTGGCTATCCTTTCCCGATCCTGCATGGCAATAACGAAGAAAAAGCCTGGCAGGTGATCTGGAACCACCTGACCCGCTGGCGCGGTATATCCCTTACCCGTCGTTCCAGTGAAGTGGCCGTGCAGCCCAACGGGGATTACGGCCTGGTGACGTCCCAGCAGGAAGCCTTTTTCAACTTCTACAGCCCTGAAGGCAGTGAAAAAGATCTCGATAACATCATTTTCTACTACCTGTCTTTCACCCAGTCTCCGCCCCGCCTTGCCGGTGGTGCGATCCTGGTTCATGAAACCCTGAACCAGATCGTCAGCCCCCGTAATGGCTGGGGTTATAACGCCGGGCAGCGCCGTGTGCGCCGGGCACCCAACCTGGGTTACGACTCCCCGATCGCGGCGGCCGATAACCTTCGGACGGCCGACGACACCGATATTTTCAACGGTGCCATGGATCGCTATAACTGGAATTACGAAGGGATGCGGGAAATCTACGTGCCCTACAACAACTACAAGATTGGCGAAAAGGGCACTCCGTATTCCGAGATTCTGGGTATTTCCCACCTGAATCCTGACCTTACCCGCTGGGAATTGCACCGGGTGCACGTGGTTGAAGCCACCCTCAAGGATGGTGAGCGCCACATCTACGCGAAGCGTCGTTTCTATGTCGATGCCGACAGCTGGAACACTCTGCTGCTCGACCAGTACGACGGCCGTGGTGAGCTCTGGCGCGTAACCATGGGTATCGCCAAGAACTACTACGACATGCCGGGTGTGTGGACAGCACTGGACGTGTACCACGACCTGCAGGCCCGTCGTTACCATGTTCTGGGCCTGGATACCGAAGAACCCAACACCCGAGTGTTCACTGACGACGTGCCCAGCAAGCGTTACTTCTCGCCGGCTTCCCTGCGCAGACGAAGTGTACGCTGAGTTTTGGCGCGGGCTCAGGCCCGCGCCGGCAGCTTTCTGATCTAACCAACGTAAAGGCAATCTGAATGGCTAATAGGTTCATGTGCGAGACACTGGGTTCTGCCTGTCTTGGTCTGTCCATGGCATTGGCAGCACCTGCGGCGTTTGCGCTGACAGATATCATCGAGACCCCGGCTTTAATGTCGGACCTGGCTCCGGAATCCCTGCTCAACGATGCCACCCGTGCGGGTGACCGCATTGTTGCCGTTGGCGAGCGCGGGCATGTGATTTACTCCGATGATGAAGGGCAAACCTGGACCCAGGCCGAGGTGCCTGTATCGGTGACACTGAACGCCGTGGATTTTGGCAGCGACAGCAGCGGCTGGGTTGTTGGCCACAGTGGTGTGGTGCTGCATTCCGGGGATGCCGGGGCTACCTGGCAGCTGCAGTTCGATGGCCTGCAGGCGGCTGAGCTGGTGATCGAAAGCCGGGAAGAGCAGATTGCTGCGATGGAAGAGCGTATCGAACAGGCTCCGGAAGCCGAAAAGGGCGACCTGGAATGGGCGCTGGATGACCTGTTCTTTGCCCTGGAGAACGTGCAGGCAGACATGGAAATCGGCCCGGTTAACCCGTTACTGGATGTGTGGTTTGAAAACGACCAGCACGGTTTCGTGGTGGGTGCCTACGGCATGGTCCTGCGCACGCAGGATGGCGGTGAAACCTGGGAAGACTGGGGCCCGCAGCTTAGCAACCCGCAGAACTTCCATTTGAACAGCGTAGCCCGGGTAACCGGTGGTGCGCTGGTGATCGTGGGCGAAGCCGGCCAGGTGCATGTATCCGTCGATAACGGTGACACCTGGGAGCGGCGCGAGAGCCCCTACGATGGCTCACTGTTTGGCGTGATGGGTACCGGCAAGGTGAATGAAGTGCTGGCCTTCGGTCTTCGCGGCAACACCATGTTATCGACGGATCTCGGCCGCAGCTGGACCATGGTTGCTAACGAAGGCGGCACCACCCTGAACAACGGTTCGGTTGCAGACGATGGCCGGATCACCCTGGTGGGTAACAGCGGCGCGGTGCTGATGAGCAGCAACGGTGGTGAAAGTTTCCGCGCGCACTTCCGGAACGACCGGGAGGGTGTCATGGGTGTGGTTCCACTGAGCGGAACCAATCTTCTTCTGGTAGGCGAGGGCGGTGTAATGATCACCGATTCCCGCGGCCGGGACCTGTAATAACGCCCTGGTGTGGCATCAACGGATTTAATGGATAGAGGGGTTTTTTAATGTCTGACCCGATGCATGACAGGGGTGAACATTACCTGACAACGCCCAAGGCGGAGCCGTTCCTTGAGCGTTTGATTTTTAATAACCGGGCGCTGATTCTTATCGCGTTCTTTGTGCTGACGCTGTTCCTCGGCTACAACGCCGTGAAGATCCAGCCAGACGCCAGCTTCGAGCGGATGATTCCGCTCGAGCATCCGTACATTGTGAATATGCTCGAGCACCGGGACGACCTGGAAAACCTGGGTAACTTCGTGCGTATTGCGGTTGCGGTGGAAGACGGCGATATCTTTACCGCCGAATACATGGAAACCCTGAAGCAGATTACCGACGAGATGTTCTACCTGAACGGTGTTGACCGTTCCGGCCTGAAGTCTCTCTGGACCTCCAACGTGCGTTGGGTGGAAGTGACCGAGCAGGGCTTCCAGGGTGGTACCGTGATTCCGGACACCTACGACGGCACTCGCGAGAGTCTTGAGCAGTTGCGCCAGAACGTACTGCGTTCGAACGAAGTAGGCCGCCTGATTTCAGACAACTTCCGTTCCACGATTGTGTACGCGCCGCTGTACGAGACCAACCCGGAAACCGGCGAGCCGCTGGATTACGCCGCGTTCTCCAAGGAGCTGGAAGAGAAGATTCGCAGCAAATACCAGGAGCAGAACCCGGAAATCAGCATCCACATCGTTGGCTTTGCCAAGAAAGTGGGCGACCTGATTGAAGGTATCGGCTCCATTGCCTGGTTTGCCGGCATCACCATCCTGCTGACTACGTTGCTGCTGTTCTGGTATTCCCGTTGCATCGCCGGCACGCTGATCCCGGTGCTGACCTCCATCATCGCTGTGTTCTGGCAGCTGGGTACCCTCCGGCTTCTGGGCTATGGCCTGGACCCGTACTCGGTGCTGGTGCCGTTCCTGGTGTTTGCGATCGGTATCAGCCACGGCGTACAGATTGTTAACGCCATGGCTGTGGAAGCGGCCAAGGGCTTTGATGCTGTAACTGCAGCCCGCCTGGCATTCCGTGCCCTGTATATCCCGGGCATGCTGGCGCTGATTTCCGACGCCATGGGCTTCCTGACCCTGGTGTTCATCGAAATCGACGTTATCCGTGACCTCGCCGTTGCCGCCGGCCTGGGTGTGGCCTTTGTAATCATCACCAACCTGGTGCTGCATGTACTGATCATGTCTTACATCGGCATTTCCAAGGGTGGTGTGCGTCATGTGCAGAACCACGGCGACAAGCAGGACCGCAAGTGGCGGGTTATGTCTTACTTCTCCCATCCGGGTGTGGCACCGATTTCCCTGTTGATTGCCGTGATCGGCCTGGGCCTTGGCTTGTACTACAAGCAAGACCTGAAAGTAGGTGACCTTGACCAGGGTGCGCCGGAGTTGCGTGCAGATTCCCGCTACAACAAGGACAACGCCTACATTATCAACAACTACTCCACCAGTGCCGATGTATTGGTGGTGATGGTGAAAACCCCGGAAGAGCAGTGCACCCAGTACAACGTGCTACGCGCCATGGACAGCCTTCAGTGGCAGCTGCAGAACACCCCGGGCGTGCAGAGTTCCGCATCCCTGGCAGATGTTTCCAAGCTGGTGACCAAGGCCCTGAACGAGGGTAACTGGAAGTGGTTCGAGATTTCCCGCAACCAGACCATCATCAATGCGTCTATCCGGGATGCGCCGGCCGGCCTGATCAACACCAGTTGCGACCTGACTCCGGTGCTGGTGTTCCTGGAAGATCACAAGGCGGAAACCCTGGAAACCGTGGTCGAGCGCGTTGAAGCCTTCGCCCAGACCAACAGCAACGAAGAGCACACCTTCCTGCTGGCGGCCGGTAACGCAGGTATCGAGGCGGCCACCAACGAGGTAATTTCCAGCGCCAAGGATATGATGCTGATGCTGGTTTACGGTGTTGTGAGCTTGCTGTGCTTCCTGACCTTCCGTTCACTTCGTGCGGTGGCCTGTATCGTAATTCCGCTGGGCCTGACCTCCATTTTGTGTGAGGCGATCATGGCGGTGTCCGGTATCGGTATCAAGGTAGCGACCCTGCCGGTAATCGCGCTGGGCGTGGGTATTGGTGTCGACTACGGTATCTACATCTACGCCAAGCTCGAGAAGTTCCTGCTGGAAGGCAAGACGCTGCAGGAGGCTTACTACGAAACCCTTCGTTCGACCGGTAAGGCCGTTATCTTCACCGGCGTGACCCTGGGCCTTGGTGTAGTGACCTGGATCTTCTCGCCGATCAAGTTCCAGGCGGATATGGGCTTCCTGCTGTTCTTCATGTTCCTGTGGAACATGGTGGGAGCGATCTGGCTGTTGCCAGCACTGGCCCGGTTTCTGCTGAGACCGGACAAAATGCTGGCGAAAGCCCGCGCAGCCAAGTCTTACTGATTGGCGAAAGCCCCCGAAAGCCCGCGTAAGCGGGCTTTTTTCTTGAATACTCAGCTGGTTAGCGAACTAATCCTTTCTTTATTTATCGCCCGAAGTGTTCTATGTTTTAAAACGAATCGGATGTTTGTCCGTATTTCTGGGCGGGCAATTGATTACAACGACCAAGAAAAAGGAAGAACACACATGACACTGAAGCTCAAAGCGTCCGCTTTTGCCATGGCTGCAGCGGTTTCTCTGGGAGCGGCATCGACTGCAGTTTCTGCCCAGGAGCAGCGCTTCGTCACCATCGGCACTGGCGGTGTAACCGGCGTTTATTACCCGGCGGGTGGCGCGATCTGTCGTCTCGTGAACATGGATCGTAAGGAACACGGTATCCGTTGCTCGGTAGAGAGCACCGGTGGTTCTGTCTATAACCTGAATGCCATCCGTGCCGGCGAACTGGACCTGGCGGTCGCCCAGTCTGACTGGCAGTACCATGCCTACAACGGCACCAGCGAGTTCACTGACGCAGGCAAGAATGAAAAGCTGCGCGCGGTATTCTCCATACACCCGGAGCCGTTCACCGTTGTTGCCAGCAAAGGCTCCGGCATCAAGAACTTCGAAGACCTGGAAGGCAAGCGGGTTTCCGTGGGTAACCCGGGTTCCGGCCAGCGCGCGACCGCAGAAGTTCTGATGAAGGAAATGGGCTGGGAGATGGACAAGTTCTCCCTGGCGGCCGAAATCAAGGCGGCAGAGCAGTCCCAGGCCCTGTGTGATGGCAACATCGATGCCTTCTTCTATACCGTTGGCCACCCCTCCGGTGCCATCAAGGAAGCCACCACTTCCTGTGACAGCGTACTGGTGAACGTGGATAACGCAACCACCAAGAAGCTGATCGACGATAACCCGTACTACCGTAAGGCGGTTATCCCCGGCGGCATGTACCGTGGTTCCGACGATGACGTAACCACTTTCGGTGTGGCAGCTACCTTTGTGTCTTCCACCGATGTGCCGGACGACGTGGTATACGAAGTGGTCAAGGCGGTATTCGAGAACTTTGACAGCTTCAAGCGCCTGCACCCTGCGTTTGGCAACCTGAAGAAGGAAGAAATGGTCTCTGATGCCCTGAGTGCACCGCTGCACCCGGGTGCGGCCAAGTACTACCGTGAAGCTGGTCTGATCGACTGATCAGCCGGGTAGAGAGCAGAGCGGGCGCCAAGCCCGCTCTGTTGATTCAGTCAGACTGTTTTTTATTTGCAGGAACGTTCTATGGCAACGAATGACCCGGTCACCGGGGCAGGTGCGGATGCCGCAAAGGTAAGTGAGGTGCTGCAGACCGAAACCGGTGGCCGTGCCCTGCAGGGCCCAGCAGCGGTACTCCTCTTCATCATTCCGGTATGCTGGTCTTTGTTCCAGCTCTGGATCGCATCACCCCTGCCGTTCATTCTGAACTTCGGTATCTTCAACTCGACAGAAGCCCGCTCCATTCACCTGGCGTTTGCGGTATTTCTGGCGTTTTCGGCATTCCCCATGATCAAGGGGGTTCATGCCAACAAGGTGCCCATCTATGACTGGGTGCTGGCCCTGGCCGCGGCCTTTGCGGCGTCTTATCTCTACGTTTTTTACGATCAGCTGGCGACGCGACCGGGTGCCCCTATCACCGCAGATCTTTGGGTGGCGCTGTTTGGTCTTGTGCTGTTGCTTGAGGCAACCCGGCGGGCGCTGGGTCTGCCGTTGACGATTGTTGCAGCGGTGTTTATAGGCTATTCCCTTGCCGGCCCCTATATGCCGGATGTCATCTCCCACAAAGGGGTCAGCCTGAATAAGCTGGCTTCACACCAGTGGCTGGGCACAGAAGGCGTGTTCGGTGTTGCTCTCGGGGTTTCCACCAGCTTCGTCTTCCTGTTCGTGCTCTTCGGTGCTCTGCTCGAGCGGGCGGGCGCCGGTAACTATTTCATCAAGGTGGCCTGCGCCATGCTCGGCCATATGAAGGGCGGCCCGGCCAAGGCGGCGGTGGTGTCCAGTGGCCTGAGCGGTGTGATTTCCGGGTCTTCCATTGCCAACGTGGTGACTACCGGTACCTTTACCATTCCGCTGATGAAGCGGGTGGGTTTCCCGGCTACCAAGGCCGGTGCGGTTGAGGTGGCTGCGTCCACCAATGGTCAGCTGACCCCGCCGATCATGGGTGCTGCGGCGTTCCTGATGGTGGAATATGTGGGCATTTCCTACCTGGAAGTGATCAAGCATGCGATTCTGCCGGCGCTGATTTCCTATGTGGCATTGATCTACATCGTGCACCTGGAAGCCTGCAAGCTGAAGATGCACGGCATTGAGCGGCCGAACCGTCCCTCCCTGGCCCAGCGCATGCTGAACTGGGTGGTGGTACTGATCGGGCTGATTGTGCTGACCTTTGCCGTCTATTACGGCGTTGGCTGGACCAAGGGTGTGCTTGGAGAAGCGGCACCCTGGGTACTTGGCCCCATCCTGGTTGCCATCTACGTGGCGTTGATTGGCTATGCCACCCGCTTCCCGGAGCTGGAGGAAGATGATCCCGACAAGGCCATGGATGAACTTCCGGAAGTCGGCCCTACGGTGAAAACCGGGTTGTATTACCTGCTTCCGGTGGTGGTGCTGGTCTGGTGCCTGACGGTTGAGCGTTTCTCGCCCCAGCTGTCGGCGTTCTGGGCCACCCTGTTCATGGTGTTTATCGTCATCACCCAGCGCCCGCTGAAGGCGTTTTTCCGCAAGCATAGCGGTTTCATGGATGAGTTCACCGGTGGTATCGGTGATCTGTTCCACTCCCTTGCCACCGGAGCCCGGAATATGGTGGGTATCGGTGTGGCAACGGCCACTGCGGGCATCGTGGTGGGTACGGTTACCCTGACGGGTATCGGGCTGGTGATGACCCAGTTCGTGGAATTCCTGTCTGGCGGTAACTTACTGCTGATGCTGATGTTTACCGCGGTGATCAGCCTGATCCTAGGCATGGGTCTGCCCACTACGGCCAACTACATTGTGGTGTCCACCCTGATGGCGCCGGTGATTGTGACTCTGGGGGCCCAGAACGGCCTGCTGGTGCCGTTGATTGCGGTGCACCTGTTTGTGTTCTACTTCGGCATACTGGCGGACGACACGCCGCCCGTGGGGCTGGCCGCCTACGCGGCGGCGGCCATATCCGGGGCAGACCCCATACGCACGGGTATTCAGGGTTTTACCTACGATATCCGGACCGCGATCCTGCCATTCATGTTCATCTTCAACACCCAGTTGTTACTGATCGGGCTGACTGGCTGGGTGGATCTGTTGATTACAGTCTTCAGTGCGGTGACCGCCATGCTGGTTTTTTCTGCGGCTACCCAGGGCTACTGGTTTACCCGCAGCTACAAGTGGGAAACCGTTTTGCTGCTGTTGATTACCTTCACCATGTTCCGGCCCGGCTTCTGGTGGGATATGGTTTATCCGCCATATGAGGAACGCCAGGGCGAAGCCATCATGGAGTACGTCGAGCAGGCTGAGCCAGACGAGAAAGTGGTGTTTCGTGTTTCCGGTATGGCACTGGATGGCAGTGACACCACCACTTACACGCAGCTGGAGATTCCTGCTGGTGATTCGGCAGTCGAGCGGTTGTCTGCTGCAGGCTTGGAAGTGTCTGTCAGTGGCGATATGCTGGCAGTCGACTTCGTGAACTTTGGCAGTGCCGCGGAAGAAGCCGGTATCGATTTCGGCTGGAACATCGAAGCGGTGCAGGCCAAGCTCGAAAGGCCGCCGAAGGAAGTGATGTTCATCCCGGCCCTGTTGCTGCTTGCGTTGGTGGCCTTTGGCCAGCTTAAGCGAAAGGCCAGGGAGGATGCCCGGCCCCAGGCTGCGTAACCTGAATCGGCGTTCGTACAAACCCGGCATTGTTGCCGGGTTTTTTTCTGTTAAACTCGCCTCCAAACCGACCCGCGGTTTGTATCGCGGCAGCCGGCCACCATGTGATCTTTGGTATAGATCACCGCTGAGAAACCACAGGAGAGCATCATGCCCGTTATTACTCTGCCCGATGGCAGCCACCGTAGTTTTGCCGAACCCGTAACCGTTCACGACGTTGCCGCCGATATTGGTGCAGGCCTGGCGAAAGCCGCCCTGGCCGGAAAGGTGAATGGCAAGCTGGTCGACACCAGTTTCCTGATCGAGAACGACAGCGAGTTGGCCATCGTAACGGAACGTGATGAAGACGGCGTGGATGTTATCCGCCATTCCACCGCTCACCTGATGGCGATGGCCGTACAGGAGCTGTTCCCGGGCGCCCAGGTGACCATCGGCCCGGTAATCGAAAACGGCTTCTATTACGACTTCAAATACGAGCGCCCGTTCACCAACGAAGACCTGGCGCGTATCGAAAAGCGCATGGAAGAGCTGGCCAAGCAGGATCTGCCGGTATCCCGTTCTGTGATGTCCCGGGAAGACGCGGTCAAACTGTTTGAGAAAATGGGCGAAGAGTACAAGGTGCGCATCATCGAGGATATTCCCGGTGAAGAGGACCTGTCGTTCTACAGTCAGGGTGACTTTATTGACCTGTGCCGGGGCCCCCATGTGCCCAGCACCGGCAAGTTGAAGGCCTTCAAGCTGACCAAGGTTGCCGGCGCATTCTGGCGCGGTGACCAGAATAACGAGCAGCTGCAACGGATTTACGGTACCGCCTGGGGCAACAAGAAAGAGCTCAAGGCCTACCTGAACCGGCTGGAAGAAGCCGAGAAGCGGGACCACCGCAAGATCGGCAAGAAACTGGGCCTGTTCCATATGCAGGAAGAAGCACCGGGCATGGTGTTCTGGCACCCGGATGGCTGGTCTCTGTACCAGGAGATCGAGCAGTACATGCGGGCCAAGCAACACCAGCATGGCTACCAGGAAATCAAGACTCCGCAGGTAGTGTCCCGTACCTTGTGGGAGAAATCCGGGCATTGGGACAAGTTCAAGGACGGCATGTTTACCACCGAGTCCGAGAAACACGACTATGCCATCAAGCCCATGAACTGCCCTTGCCACGTGCAGGTGTTCAACCAGGGCCTGAAGAGCTACAAGGATTTGCCACTGCGCCTGGCGGAATTCGGTTCCTGCCACCGGAATGAAGCTTCCGGTGCGCTGCACGGCCTGATGCGGGTGCGTGGATTTACCCAGGATGATGCGCATATCTTCTGCGAAGAAGACGCGATTCAGCAGGAAGTGTCGGCATTTATCGAAATGCTGCACGAAGTGTATGCAGACTTCGGCTTTAACGAGATTCTCTACAAGTTGTCTACCCGCCCGGAAAAGCGCGTAGGTTCTGATGAAGTCTGGGACAAGGCCGAGGCCGCCCTGGAAGAAGCCCTGAATCGCGAAGGCGTTGACTGGGAATTGTTGCCGGGTGAGGGTGCTTTCTACGGGCCCAAGATCGAGTTCTCCCTGAAAGATTGTCTCGGTCGGGTGTGGCAGTGTGGTACCATTCAGGTCGATTTCTCCATGCCGGGTCGCCTTGGCGCCCAGTATGTGGCCGATAATTCCGAGCGGAAAACGCCGGTTATGCTGCACCGGGCGGTGCTCGGGTCTTTTGAGCGGTTTATCGGTATACTGATCGAAGAATACGAAGGGGCTTTCCCCACCTGGCTGGCACCAACGCAGGTTGCGATCCTGAATATCACCGATAATCAGCGTGACTACTGTCAGAAACTGGCCGAAAAGTGGGATTCTTTGGGATATCGGGTTAATGCTGACTTGAGAAACGAGAAGATCGGCTTTAAAATCCGCGAGCATACTCTTAACAAGGTTCCCTATCTTGTCGTTGCGGGCGACAAGGAAATCGAAAACAACGCCGTTGCCGTACGTACTCGCAAAGGTGAAGATCTGGGAACCTTATCGCTCGAAGCGTTTGAACAGCTGCTGGCTGACGACATTCAACGCAAGGGCAGAACCAAGACGGAGAACTGATTATTAAACAGCGAACGAATCGGGGTGGGCGCACTCCTAAAGCGCCTATCAATGAGAATATTGACGCAACTGAAGTCCGCCTGATCGATGCCGAAGGCAACCAGGTAGGTGTTGTAGCAATCGAGGAAGCCCTCCGGATGGCGGAGGAGGCAACCCTGGATTTGGTACAGGTTACGGATTCCGATCCGATCGTCTGTAAGATAATGGATTACGGCAAGAAGATCTTCGACGAGAAAAAGGCGAAGGCTGCTGCCAAGAAGAAACAGAAGCAGACGCAAGTCAAAGAGCTTAAGTTCCGTCCAGGAACTGAAGAAGGGGATTATCAGGTAAAACTACGCAACCTGGTACGTTTCCTTGAGAACGGGGACCGCGGCAAGATCACGATTCGGTTTCGCGGCCGTGAGATGGCACACCAGGAACTTGGTATGAAGCTCATGGGCCGGATTGAAGCCGATATCGAAGAGATTGCAACGGTTGAAATGCGGCCGAAAATGGAAGGCCGTCAGATGACCATGATCGTGGCTCCCCGCAAAAAGAAGTGAACCTGATCCTCTGACGGGTCCCCCGCATTGGCGGGGGATTTGTCGTTCAGGGACACAATTTGTTTTATTTAAAAATAGAATGCGGAGTTTTAAAAATGCCGAAGATGAAAACCAAGAGCGGAGCTACCAAGCGGTTCAAAAAGACCGCCACTGGCTTCAAGCACAAGCAGTCCTTCACCAGCCACATCCTGACCAAGAAGAGCCCGAAGCGTAAGCGTCAGCTGCGCGGCACCAAGCTCATCGCCAAGTCAGATGTTGCATCTATCAAGCGCATGACCGCGTGCTGATCCAGCCGCGCGAAACGTTCCTTAGAAAGTAAAGGTAGAAGGATTATAGTATGGCTCGTGTAAAGCGTGGCGTGGTAGCACGTCGTCGTCACAAGAAGATTCTCAAGCAGGCCAAGGGTTACTACGGCGCTCGTAGTCGTGTATTCCGCGTTGCCAAGCAGGCGGTTATCAAGGCTGGTCAGTACGCCTACCGTGACCGTCGCAACCGTAAGCGCGCGTTCCGTGCACTGTGGATTGCCCGTATCAACGCTGGCGCCCGTGCAAACGGTCTGTCTTACAGCCGTCTGATCGCTGGCTTGAAGAAAGCGAATGTTGAAATCGATCGTAAGGTTCTGGCTGACCTGGCCATGAACGAGCAGCAGGCGTTTGCCGCTGTTGTTGAGAAGGCCAAAGCGTCCCTGTGATCGCTTAAGCTCTTTCATCGATGACTGATCGATCCGGGTGCTTCATGTCATCGTGAATGCACCCTCTGATAGGGGAAGGGCACGCTCTTCCCCTATTTTTGTTTTAACCTACCCCATTTCTGGTTTGGAGCAGGGTCAATGGAAAACCTGGAGCAATTGGTTCAGGACGGGTTGAACGCCGTTGAAAAGGCAGACAACCTTCAGGCACTTGATCAAATTCGCGTGGAATACCTCGGCAAGAAGGGCGTGATCACCCAGCAGGCAAAGACCCTGGGCAAGCTCTCGGCAGAGGAACGCCCTGCGGCCGGTCAGAAGATCAACGAAGCCAAGGGGCAGGTTGAACAGGCCATCAATGCCCGCCGTGCGGATCTCGAGAAGGCGGCCATCGAAGCCAAGCTGGCCAGCGAATCCATTGATGTTACCCTGCCGGGCCGTGGCCAGGACCTGGGTGGCCTGCACCCGGTAACCCGCACTCTGCAGCGTATTGAAGAGATTTTTGCCCGCGCCGGTTACAGCGTGGAGCAAGGGCCCGAGATCGAAGACGATTACCATAACTTCGAGGCCCTGAATATTCCCGGGCACCACCCGGCCCGCGCCATGCACGATACCTTCTACTTCAATCCCGGTACCCTGCTGCGCACCCATACCTCTCCGGTCCAGATCCGTACCATGGAAGCCGGCAAGCCGCCGTTCCGTATGATCTGCCCGGGCCGCGTTTACCGCTGCGATTCCGACATGACCCACACTCCCATGTTCCACCAGGTGGAAGGGCTGCTGGTTGAGAAGAACGTCAGCTTTGCGGATCTGAAAAGCACGGTGGAAGAATTCCTGCGGGTGTTCTTCGAGCGTGACCTGAAAGTACGTTTTCGTCCGTCTTATTTCCCGTTCACCGAGCCATCCGCCGAGGTGGATATCGAGTGGGGCCGGGAAGCAGATGGCAGCATCAAGTGGCTGGAAGTCATGGGCTGCGGCATGGTGCACCCGAAAGTGTTCGAGCATTGCGGCATTGATGCCGAAGAATATCGTGGCTTTGCCTTTGGCCTGGGCGTAGAGCGCCTGGCCATGCTTCGCTACGGCGTGAAAGACCTGCGCATGTTCTTCGAAAACGACCTGCGTTTCCTGCGCCAGTTCCGGTAAGCCCCAGGGCAGAACGGCGTACGCAGAGCTCAGAATCAACCGCACAAATCGCATCAGGACAAGGCAAGAACGATGAAATTCAGTGAACAGTGGCTGCGCGAATGGGTTAACCCGAATCTGGGATCCCAGGAATTGATGGACCAGATCACTATGGCCGGGCTGGAAGTGGACGGCTTCGAACCGGTGGCTGGCGAATTCACCGGCGTGGTGGTTGGCGAGGTGATCTCCGCCGAACCCCATCCGGATGCTGACAAGCTGCGCGTGTGCCAGGTGAGCGATGGTACCAACACCGTGCAGGTCGTGTGTGGTGCGCCCAATGTGCGTGCCGGCCTGAAAGTGCCGTTCGCGGTTGTCGGCGCGGTGCTGCCTGGCAACTTCAAGATCAAGAAAGCCAAGCTGCGCGGCCAGCCTTCGGAAGGCATGCTCTGTTCCGAGTCCGAGCTTGCATTGTCCGAGAACCACGATGGCCTGATGGAGCTGCCTGCCGATGCCCCTGTCGGCCAGTCCGTGGCGGATTACCTCAAGCTGAACGACATCACCATTGATGTAGATCTCACCCCGAACCGCAGTGACTGCCTGTCCATCAAAGGCCTGGCTCGTGAAGTGGGTGTTCTGAACAGCCTGCTGGTGAACGCGCCGGCTATCGAGCCGGTTGAAGCCCTGCATTCAGAGGTTCCTGACATTCGTGTGGAAGCTCCCGCCGGCTGTCCCCGCTATCTGGGCCGAGTACTGCGCAACGTGAACCTGCAGGCGGAAACTCCGCTGTGGATGCAGGAAAAGCTGCGTCGCTCCGGTATCCGTTCCATTGACGCGGCGGTGGATGTCACCAACTACGTCATGCAGGAACTTGGCCAGCCCATGCACGCGTTCGATCGCGAAGAGATCCAGGGCGGCATTGTGGTGCGCATGGCAAAGCCCGCTGAAAAGCTGGTGTTGCTGGATGGCCAGGAAGTGGAACTGACCGAAGATACCCTGGTGATTGCCGATCACGAGAAGCCGGTGGCCATTGCCGGTGTGATGGGTGGCGAGCACTCTGGTGTGAGCGCCAAGACCCGGGACCTGGTGCTGGAGTCTGCCTATTTTGACCCGATCACCCTGGCAGGTAAGGCGCGCGAGTATGGCCTGCATACCGATGCTTCCCACCGCTTCGAACGTGGCGTCGACTACGAGTTGGCCCGGGATGCCATGGAGCGGGCTACCCGACTGTTGATGGACATTGTCGGCGGTGAGCCTGGCGAGATTGTTGAAGTATACAGCCAGAAGCATTTGCCAAAGGCACGTGAGATTGACCTGCGTGAGCAGCGCCTGGCGGATGTCCTTGGCCTGGCGATTGATCGCACCACCGTTGAAGAAATCCTCACTCGCCTGGGCCTGCGAATTGAAAAGCTGCTGAAAGACGGCTGGCGCATCAGTGTGCCCAGCTTCCGCCCGGATATTTCCATCGAGGAAGACCTGATCGAGGAAGTGGGCCGGATTTATGGTTACAACAACCTGCCGGTTACCGAGCCGACCGGTTCCCTGGGTCTTCGTGCACGGGAAGAAGCGGTTCGCCCGCTGTCTGCTATCCGCAATTTCTTTGTGGCGCAGGGTTACCAGGAAGCAGTCACCTACAGCTTCGTAGACCCGAAGGTTCAGCAGCTGCTGGACCCCGAGCGTGAGGGCATCGCCCTGGCGAACCCGATTTCCGCCGATCTTTCAGTCATGCGTACCACCCTGTGGAGCGGCCTGCTGAAGACAGTTGCCCATAACCAGAACCGTCAGCAGCCACGGGTTCGCCTGTTCGAGACTGGCCTGCGCTTTGAGCAGAATGGCGATGCCATCGATCAGCAGCCGATGCTGGCTGGTGTCGTGGTAGGTGACCAGGTACCGGAAAACTGGGTAAACGGTCGCAGAACTGCCGACTTCTTTGATGTAAAAGGGGAGTTGGAGAGCCTGTTCAAAGTGCTGGGTATCGAGATTCAGTTCCTCGCCAGCCAGCACCCGGCTCTGCACCCGGGCCAGACCGCCGAATTGCTGCGCGACGGCGAGCATGTGGGCTGGTTGGGTACATTGCACCCGCAAGTGCAGAAAAATCTTGAACTTAATGGCACGATCCTGATGTTTGAGCTATTCTTGAATTCGATCGTTACCGGATATGTGCCTAATTTCAAAGATATTTCGAAATTCCCGGAAGTTCGTCGGGATTTGGCTATTATTATCGGGAGCGATGTGGCGTTTGCTCAGGTTGAAGAAGTCGCCCGCAAGCATGCCGGCGAGCACCTGACAGCGATGCGTGTGTTTGATGTCTACGAAGGCGAAAGCCTGGGCGAAGGCAACCGCAGCCTGGCGGTCAGCCTGTTCTGGCAGCATCCGGAGCGCACGCTCAACGAAGACGAAGTGCATTCGCTCTTCAACGGGGTCATCGACGCCCTGAAGGAAGAGTTGGGGGCAACACTGAGGAGTTGACAGATGGCGGCTTTGACGAAAGCGGACATGGCGGAACGTTTGTACGAGGAATTGGGTCTTAACAAACGGGAAGCCAAGGAAATGGTAGAAGCTTTCTTCGATGAGATCAGGGGTGCACTCAGCCATAATGAACAGGTGAAGTTGTCGGGATTCGGCAACTTCGACCTCAGGGACAAGAAGCAGCGGCCGGGACGGAACCCGAAAACGGGTGAGGAAATCCCTATCAGTGCCAGGCGTGTCGTGACTTTCCGGCCAGGCCAGAAACTCAAGCAAAAAGTAGAAACGTATGCTGGAACCGAGTCATAACAACGAACTCCCCGCCATTCCGGGGAAGCGCTACTTCACCATTGGTGAAGTAGCCGATCTGTGTGCGGTGAAGGCCCATGTACTGCGGTACTGGGAGCAGGAATTCCCGCAGCTGTCGCCGGTGAAACGCCGGGGCAACCGCCGCTACTATCAGCGTGCAGATGTTATCACCATTCGCCAGATTCGCAGCCTGCTTTACGATCAGGGCTACACCATTGGCGGTGCCAAGCAAAAGCTCAGCAGCAGTGAGGTGAAAGACGATACCTCCCAGTACAAGCAGCTGATCCGCCAGATGATTACCGAACTGGAAGAAGTACTGGATGTGCTGAATTCGCCGGCGTCCTGAGGCGAATATCCCGCAGTAAGGTACTGTAACGAAAAGGCCGTGGCATTTTGCCCCGGCCTTTTTGCGTTAAGGCTGAGCCAGGGCTTACTTGTTCTTGCAGGTTTTGATGCCGAAGATAGGGGCCAGGTTGGCCTGGCCCGCGGCAAGATTGAGCTGATAGGTCTGAAGAAGCGGTCAGCGACGGCCTGACAGGCCATGAAGCAGTCGGGCCAGTTGCTCGGCGGATTGCTCCAGGTTGGCCTCAGCTTGCTGGTAGGCTTGTTGGAGGTCCATTGGGGCAGGTGTGATCGAGAACGCAGCGGTCAGGCCGAGCTGGTGTAGCTCCCCCAGTTCCGCGCCCAGCTTGCCGGCCAGGCCGATCACCGGAACGCCGTATTTGCTGGCAAGGCCGGCTACGCCGGCCGGTGTTTTGCCGTAGGCGCTCTGGGCGTCGATGGCCCCTTCGGCCGTGATCACCAGGTCTGCACCTTTCACATGGCTTTCCAGTTCGACGGTTTCCATCACCAGCTCGATGCCCGGGCGCAACTGTGCGCCAAGTATTCCGGCCACCATACCGCCAATACCTCCGGCCGCACCGCTGCCCGGAAAACTCGCGATATCAAAGCCCTGCTGTTGCACCAGCGCGGCAAAGTGCCCCAGATTGGCATCCAGCTGCACAACCTGTTGGGCATTGGCGCCTTTCTGGGGCCCGAAAACGGCGGCAGCGCCGTTAGGGCCCAGCAGGGGATTATTCACATCGCATGCGACGACCAGACGCACTCCGGACAGGCGGTCAATAGCCGGCATGAGATCTACACTGGCCAGTTGCTCCAGGCCGGTTCCGCCGGCAGGAATGTCCTGGCCCCGGGCGTCCAGCAGCCGGGCGCCCAGTGCCTGAAGAATTCCCGCACCGCCGTCGGTGGTGGCGCTGCCACCCAGCCCCATGATCAGGGTTTTGGGCCGGTGAGCCAGTGCGGCAAGCAGCAGCTCTCCGGTGCCCCGGCTGGAGGCGGCCATGGCATCCCTGGCGTTGGCGGGCACACAATGCAGGCCGCTACCTTCAGCCACCTCCACAATCGCCGTCTCGCCATCATTCACCAGCCCGTAGCGGGCAGTTACCGGCTGTCCGAGCGGGCCGGTGACCGTCACCTCATGCAGTTCACCCTTACGCGCCTCGGTGAGTGCAACGGTAGTACCCTCACCGCCATCGGCCAGTGGTACTTCAGTAATCTGGTCCTCCGGCGCCGCCTGGCGCCAGCCGCGGGCGATGGCACTGGCTACCTGCTCGGCAGCCAGGCATTCCTTGAATGAGTCCGGGGCGATGACGATGCGCATGTTATAACCCCCGATCCTTTACATTCTCCATCACCGCAAACGAGCTGGTCTGCAGTACATGGGGCAGGCTGGAAATCTGTTCGCCCAGTACCTGGCGGTATTCGGCCATGTTCTTTGTTCTTACTTTCAGGAGGTAGTCGAAGTTGGCGGCCATCATGTGACATTGCTCCACCGCCGAGATCTGTTTGACTGCAGTGTTGAACGCCGCGAGGGCTTTGCTGGACGTGTCGTTGAGGGTTACCTGGGCGAAGGCGACGTGGGACTGGCCCAGCTTGGTCTGGTTCACCATGGCGCTGTAGCCGGTGATATAGCCCTGGTCTTCCAGCCGGCGCATGCGCACCTGGCAAGGGGTTTTCGACAAACCCACCCGCGAGGCCAGCTCGGTGACGGTGATCCGCCCGTTTTTCTGGAGTTCCCGGATGATGGAAAGGTCGATCCTGTCGAGATCTGACATGGCTGCTATCCTTGAAGGAGGTGGCTGGCTTTCATTGGTTTGGTGAATATGGCTGATTTTAGTAAATTTGTGGGCGAAACGGTAATTTTTATCGTATCAGAAAAGGAAAATATTTCGGTGTTTCGCGCTGTATTAGGTAAATAGCATATTCCCCGTTGGCTACAATGCGGTCAGTAATCAAAATAATCAGGAGGTACATCCATGAGTCTGCAGCAATCCGTGTCCCCCGGGCTTCAGGACATTCGCCAGGCCATCCGCAACAACTACCTGGCGGATGAGTATGAAGTGATTCACCGGCTGATTGAGCAGGCTCAGCTTTCCGAGGAAACCCGCAAGGCGATTTCCGCCCGGGCAGCCGACCTGGTGCGTGATGTGCGCGAAAGCGCCAGGCCTACCATCATGGAAAAGTTCCTGGCGGAATACGGCCTGACCACCAAAGAAGGCGTGGCCCTGATGTGCCTGGCCGAGGCCCTCTTGCGGGTGCCGGATAACCTCACTATCCAGGATCTGATCGAAGACAAGATCACTTC
Source organism: Marinobacter sp. L-46 (assembly GCF_056859535.1). NCBI lineage: Bacteria > Pseudomonadati > Pseudomonadota > Gammaproteobacteria > Pseudomonadales > Marinobacteraceae > Marinobacter > Marinobacter sp. L-46. Next base: position 79,798 of record NZ_JBSXOP010000090.1, on the reverse strand, counting down.
TGGTAACTGGGGCGCCCACGTGGGTAAAGCCAAGTCCGGCCTGATCAACTCGGCCACGCTGGCCCTTCTGATGACCAGCAACCTGCTGAAAGACTCCGAGCGCCAGAGCGTGGGTGACACCCTGCGCAAGATGGTGAAGCGCCTGGGTGAACCGGTGGTGCGTACCGCCGCTGGCCAGGCCATGAAAGAAATGGGCCGGCAGTTTGTGTTGGGCCGTACCATTGAAGAAGCCCAGGATCGCGGCAAATCCCAGGAAGAGCAGGGCTACACCTATTCCTATGACATGCTGGGCGAAGCGGCCCGTACCGATGCCGATGCCGAGCGTTACTTCAAGGCCTATTCGGATGCCATCGACAGCATCAGCAAGCGTTGCGAAGGCGATGTGCGCACTAATCCCGGCATTTCCGTAAAACTGTCTGCCTTGCTGGCCCGTTACGAATACGGCCAGAAGGAACGGGTGATGACCGAACTGGTCCCCCGCGCCCTGACACTCGCCAAAAAAGCCGCCGCGGCCAATATGGGCTTCAACATCGATGCCGAAGAGCAGGACCGACTGGACCTGTCTCTGGACGTGATTGAAGCTATCCTCTCAGACGAAGAACTCAAAGGTTGGGACGGCTTTGGCGTGGTGGTCCAGGCCTTCGCCAAGCGGGCTTCCCAGACCCTGGACTGGCTGTATGCCCTGTCTGAAAAACTCGACCGCCGTATCATGGTGCGACTGGTAAAAGGCGCCTACTGGGATGCCGAGATCAAGCGGGCCCAGGTGATGGGGCTGGACGGCTTCCCGGTGTTTACCCGCAAGGCCTGCAGTGACGTGTCTTACCTGGCCTGCGCTCGCCAGTTGCTGGGCATGACTGATCGGATTTACCCGCAGTTTGCTACCCACAACGCCCACTCGGTGTCTGCGGTATTGGAACTGGCGAAAGACCTGGGCCGGGACAAGTTTGAGTTCCAGCGCCTGCACGGTATGGGTGAATCGCTGCACGACCAGGTACTGGAAGACAGCAAGGTGCCGTGCCGTATCTACGCTCCGGTTGGTGCCCACAAAGACCTGCTGGCGTACCTGGTGCGCCGCCTGCTGGAAAACGGGGCCAACAGCTCCTTTGTAAACCAGATTGTCGACACCAGCATTACGCCGGAAGAGATCGCCAAAGACCCGATCGACGTGGTGATGCAGCTGGGCCATGACATTTCCAGCAAGGCCATTGTGCCGCCGGCGAAGATCTTCGGTGACCAGCGTCGTAATTCCAAGGGCTGGGACATTACTGATCCGGTGACGGTGGCGGAGATTGACGCCGGCCGTAACCAGTACAAAACCCATCAGTGGCAGGGCGGCCCGGTGCTGGCGGTGGAATCCACCAGTGATGAAGTGGTGGAAGTGCGTAACCCGGCCGATCCGGATGACCTGGTGGGCCATATTACCTACACCTCCGAAGCCGACATCCATGCGGCCATGGACGCCGCCCGGGACGGCTTCAGCCAGTGGTCGGCAGTGCCGGCGGAGCAACGGGCCGAGATGATCCGCAAAGTCGGTGACCTGTACGAAGAGAATGTGCACGAGCTGTTTGCGCTGACCACCCGTGAAGCCGGTAAATCCCTGCTCGATGCGGTGGCGGAAATTCGCGAAGCCGTCGACTTTGCCATGTACTACGCCAACGAAGGCATCCGCTACAAGGACGATGGCCAGGCTCGGGGTGTGATGTGCTGTATCTCGCCATGGAACTTCCCGCTGGCGATTTTCACCGGCCAGATCCTGGCGAACCTTGCCGCCGGTAACGCGGTGCTGGCCAAGCCGGCGGAACAGACCTCGCTGCTGGCCGTTCGTGCGGTGGAACTGATGCACCAGGCGGGTATTCCGAAAGCCGCCGTGCAGTTGCTGCCGGGCACCGGTGCAACCGTGGGCTCAGCGCTGACCTCAGACGCTCGGGTAACCGGCGTGTGCTTCACCGGCTCTACCGCCACGGCACAGCGCATCAACAAGGCCATGGCAGAAAACATGGCGCCGGATGCCCCGCTGGTGGCAGAAACCGGTGGCCTGAATGCCATGATTGTGGATTCCACGGCGCTGCCCGAGCAGGTGGTGCGGGATGTACTGGCTTCGTCATTCCAGAGTGCCGGCCAGCGCTGTTCCGCCCTGCGTATGCTCTACGTGCAGGAAGACATCGCCGAGAACCTGCTGGAAATGCTCTACGGTGCTATGGAAGAGTTGGGCGTTGGCGACCCGTGGCTGCTGTCTACGGACGTGGGTCCGGTGATCGACGAGAATGCCCGCAAGAAAATTGCCGATCATTGCGATAAATTTGAGCAGCAGGGCAAGTTGCTGAAGAAAATGTCGGTGCCGGAGAAGGGCCGGTTTGTGTCGCCTGCAGTGCTCAAGGTTAGCGGCATCGAGGAAATGGAAGAGGAAATCTTCGGCCCGGTGCTGCATGTGGCCACCTTCGCCGCGAAGGATATCGACAAGGTGATCGATGCTGTGAACGCCAAGGGCTACGGCCTGACGTTTGGTATCCATAGCCGTGTTGATCGCCGCATTGAGCACATTTCCAGTCGTATCAAGGTGGGCAACACCTACGTTAACCGTAACCAGATCGGCGCCATCGTGGGCTCCCAGCCGTTCGGCGGCGAAGGCCTGTCCGGTACCGGCCCGAAAGCCGGTGGCCCACAGTATGTGCGCCGGTTCATCAAAGGCGAGGTGGTTGAAAAGGCGGCCCCTGCCGATGCCAAATCGGTTACGGCCAGCAAGGTGCAGAAGCTGATCGACCAGCTGGCGAAGGTAGATGCTCCGGTCGCAGAAGTCCGGCAGCAGGCGCTCAAGCCGTACTTTGGCGACCTGCCCGCACCGCTGGATGTAGGCTACGAGGAAATGCCTGGGCCGACTGGCGAGCAGAACCATCTGTCCTGCCATGCCCGTGGTGTTGTGCTTTGTCTTGGGCCGGATGCGGAATCTGCGATAGAGCAGGCGGGCACTGCATTGTCCCAGGGCAACAAGGTGGTCGTGATCGCACCGGGTGTTGAAAAGCTGCTGGCCGACGCCATCAAAGCCGGCCTGCCGGTGGCCGCCGCAGGCGGCCTGCTGGAGCCCGACGCGCTGCTTCAGCTCAACGGTTATGAAGCGGTTACCAGCGTGGCTGAAAAGCCGCTGCTGAAGCAGTACCGCCAGGCCCTGGCCAAGCGCGATGGTGCCTTGCTGCCGATCATCACGGAGCACAAGCTGGACCAGCGCTACGTGATCGAACGCCACCTGTGCATCGACACCACCGCCGCCGGCGGCAACGCCAGCCTGATCGCCTCAGCCGAATAAGCGGGCGTCAACCCCGGGGTCAGACCCGGGGTCTGACCCCGGGGTTGAAAGGCCTGAGATGACAGGCTTGATCATTAAGGTCAGCTTCCGAAAGGGGCTGGCCTTTCTTTTACGGGCGTGGATTTCACCCCGCTTGCCGGCCGCGTTAAGATAGTCGCCTAACCATCCGCCAGGCCCTGCAGGACGATTCCTTGCCTTCATCTATAAGCCCCGACGCTGCCCGAAACTTTTTTGCAGTCTGCCTCTCGCTCACCTTCTGCTTTGTGGTTTATTCCATGCTGATTGTGGCGGTGCCGGTTTACGGCTTGCAGTTGGGCGCTTCGCCGCTGGTACTGGGTGCGGTGCTCAGTACCCAGTATCTGTTGCCGTTGTTGCTGGCGATTCCCCTCGGGGGCGTGGTTACCCGTTACGGTGGCCGTGCCACATTGATCGCCGGCGGAGTGTTGATGGTAGCGGGGCTGTTGTCCATGCACTTCTGGTATGGCTATGGCGGCCTTGTGCTGGGCCAGTTGCTGGTGGGGCTGGCGCACCTGCAGATGGTGCTGTCCGCCCAGACTATTATTTCCAACCTGGGCACCGGGCCCACGCTGGAGAAGTATTTCGGCTGGTATTCCACCTGGCTGTCTGGCGGGCAGGTGGTGGGCCCCTTGCTGGCCGGGGCACTGCTGGCAAGCGAAACCGGCCGGGGGAATGTCTTTCTGGTGATGGCGCTGTTTGCGGTGCTGGCAGCCCTGTCTGGATTACTACTCACCGGCCAGGCCCGGGAGCGGATGGCGATCACCCGAAAACAGGCGGGCTTCCGGGCCCAGTGGGCGTTAATGAAGGCTAACCGGGGCGTCCAGCTGTCGGTGCTGGTTACTGTGCTCGGGATGTTTGCCCTGGGGGTGTATGGCAGCTACCTGCCGGTTTACCTGGAAAGCCTGGCCATGACGCCGGTGGTGATTGGTGTGCTGGTCAGCCTGCGGGCCGGTGTGTCAATGCTGATTCGGCCTTTTATGGCGCGCATGATTGCCTTGGCTGGCGGGCGCGAGAATACGGTGTTGCTGTCTCTGGGAACCCTCGCCGCAGGCATTGGCCTGCTGGGCCTGTTCGAACACATGGTTTTACTGGGACTGCTGGCGGTGCTGGTGGGTATTGGGTCCGGCCTCACCCAGCCACTCTCGATGGTTATCCTGGCCGAAAGCGTGGAGCGGGAAAAGCGCTCCGGTGCACTCGGGATGCGCCTGATGGCCAATCGCACCATTCACTTCCTGGCGCCGCTGATGTTCGGCGCCTTGCTGGAGTTGGGTGGGTTTGTGTTGGCTTTCGGGCTGTCCGGCGCACTGATCGCGGTTGCCCTGGTGCAAATGCGCAAATTGTTCGACACGGGGTCAGACCCCGCCCTTTGATGCCTTGATCAGACAAACTGAATAAGCTTTGCTGATTTCTCCGTTTTCATTCCGCGCTTGTTGTTTCTATAGTCATTAGTCAAACGGGATACCCTTAAAAAAGGATTGAATGATATGTCTCTGAAGCTCCAAACCATTATTTGTAGTACCCGTCCGGGCCGTAAGGGGCCCTCTGTTGCTGAATGGTTTAGTAACCATGCCAATGAACAGGGAAGCTTTGAAAGCGAGCTGGTGGACCTGGCGGATTTCAATCTCCCCGTCTTCGACGAGCCCAACCACCCGCGCATGCAGAAATATGAGCATGCCCACACCAAGGCGTGGTCTGAAAGCGTGGCCAGTGCCGACGCCTATGTATTTGTCATTCCGGAGTACAACTACTGCCCACCCCCTTCATTCGTGAATGCACTGAACTATCTCTACAACGAGTGGAACTACAAGCCGTGCGGCTTTGTAAGCTACGGTGGCGTGTCTGGTGGTTTGCGCTCCGCCCAGAACGCCAAGCAGCTGGTAACCACCCTGAAGATGATGCCGATGGTGGAAGGCGTGATGGTGCAGATGCCATGGGAGCACATGGACGATGCCGGTAAGTTTCAGCCCGCGCAGCCCCATTCCGAGTCCGCAACGGTCATGCTCGAAGAAATGGCCAAGTGGGCGCAGGCCCTGAAGGCGATGCGGTGAGCAGGGTGAACCTGTTTTACCTGTCCCACGGCGGCGGCCCCATGCCGCTGCTGGGGGATCCCGGGCATCGTCAGATGATAGAAAGCCTGCAAGCTGCTGCGAAGCGGTTGCCCAGACCGTCTGCCATTCTGGTGGTGAGTGCCCATTGGGAGGAAGGGGTGCCCACGCTCACCTCCGGTGCTAATCCGCCACTGATTTACGACTACTACGGGTTCCCGGAGGAGTCTTACAGTATTGAATACCCCTGCCCGGGGGAGCCGGTGTTGGCGGATAAGGTGCGGGCAGCCCTGAAACAGGCAGGCATAGACTCGAAGCTGGATGGCGAGCGTGGCTTTGACCACGGCCTGTTCGTGCCCCTGAAACTGATGTACCCGGATGCCGATATTCCCTGCGTGCAGCTGTCGCTGGTGAACTCCCTGGATGCCGGGGCGCACCTGGCGATTGGTCAGGCCTTGGCTGATCTGGACTACGACAATCTGCTGGTAATCGGCTCAGGGTTCTCATTCCATAACATGCGGGCGTTCTTTGATCGCTCCGATACCGAAGCGGATACGAAAAACGCGCAGTTTCAGGACTGGCTGGCGGAGACGTGTGCCGGTGCCGACCTGACTGAAGCCGAGCGTACCGAACGTCTGGCCCGTTGGGACGAAGCGCCCTTTGCGCGCTACTGTCATCCGAGGGAGGAGCACTTGTTGCCTCTGCACGTGTGCTACGGCATGGCCGGGCGAGCTTCAGATGACATGGAACCGGTAACGGTGCTGGGGAAGGATTCCCGGATGTTCTACTGGTTTGCGAGCTGAATACTCTGTCCTGAAATCCGAGAACCAGAAACAACAAAGCCCGGACCTTTCGGCCCGGGCTTTGTTGTAGGGAATTCTGGTCGGGACGGTAGGATTTGAACCTACGACCCCCTGCACCCCATGCAGGTGCGCTACCAAGCTGCGCTACGCCCCGTACACTGCTGTCCACCAAGAAAAGAGGTTTATCTCAGTGGCTTAGCGGGAGCGAAGTCTACACCAGCCCACGGTAAAAATAAACAGGGGGCTGGCGATTTTCTTCGCGGAATTACCGGAGCTTGGTTTCCCGCAGTTTCAGGATGAATTCCGGCGGCTCGAAGGTGTCGGGCCGGGCATCGTCCCAGTATTTGTCGAAAACGGTCAGCCCGGTTTTGCCTTCCAGCAGGGCGCCGGGTTCCAGGAAGGGGAAGAGATCCAGGTAGCTGTGTACCTCGGTTTTGGAAACCCTGCGAACAATATGTTCCGGCCCCAGTTCAGACGGGTGCTTCAGGCCGGAGGCTTCCAGCAGGTTCTGCAGGGCATCCAGGGTGTTCTTGTGGAAGTTGTACACCCGCTCGCTCTTCAGGGGGACATCCAGTTTGTTGCCCCGGCGGGGGTCCTGTGTCGCAACGCCGGAAGGGCAGCGGCCGGTGTGGCAATTCAGGGCCTGGATACAACCCAGGGCAAACATATAACCGCGGGCAGCGTTACACCAGTCGGCGCCCAGGGCCAGGGTGCGGGCAATGTTGAACGCAGACGTGATCTTGCCGGCGGCACCAATGGCGATATCTTCCCGCAGGTTGGCGCCAACCAGAGTGTTATGAACCAGCAGAAGGGCTTCGGTCAGCGGCATGCCCAGCCGGTTGATGAATTCCAGCGGTGCGGCACCGGTACCACCTTCACCACCATCCACCACAATAAAATCCGGTTTCTTGCCGGTTGCCAGCATGGCTTTGACGATGGCAAACCATTCCCATGGATGGCCGATCGCGAGCTTGAAGCCCACCGGTTTGCCGCCGGAGAGTTCCCGCAATTGGTCCAGGAATTCCAACAGCTCAACCGGGTTGGAAAAGGCGGAATGGCTGGCCGGTGATATGCAGTCTTCCCCCATTTGAACGCCACGGGCTTCGGCGATTTCCCGGGTGACTTTTTCGCCGGGCAAAATACCTCCGTGTCCGGGTTTTGCCCCCTGAGATAGTTTGACCTCTATCATTTTCACCTGTTCCAGCGTGGCATTCTGCCGGAACATGTCCGGGTTGAAACTGCCGTCCGGATTGCGGCAGCCAAAGTAGCCTGAACCGATCTCCCAGACCAGGTCACCACCGGGTTCCCGGTGGTAGCGGGATATCGAGCCTTCGCCGGTGTCGTGGTAGAAGCCGCCTTTGCGGGCTCCGGCGTTCAGGCTGAGGATGGCATTGGCGGACAGGGAGCCAAAACTCATGGCGGAAATGTTGAACACACTGGCGCTATAGGGTTTCGCGCAGTTTCTGCCAATCACAATGCGGAAGTCGCTGTTATCCAGCCGCGTCGGGGTGAGGGAGTGGTTCATCCACTCGAAGCCTTCCTCGTACATGCTTAGCTGGGAGCCGAAAGGGCGCTTGTCGAGAACCTGCTTGGCGCGCTGGTAAACGATGGTGCGCTGTTCCCGGGAGAAGGGGCGCTCCTCGGTGTCGGACTGGATAAAGTACTGGCGGATTTCTGGCCCCACAGATTCGAACAGGTAGCGGAAGTTCGCCATGATCGGATAATTGCGGCTCACCGTATGACTGCGCTGCAGTAAGTCCCAGGTGCCCAGGGCGGTCAGCGCCGCGAAGATCACCGGTATGAGATACCAGCCGCCAAGCCACAGGGTAACGGGCAGGGAGATGACCAGCCCGGCAATGCTGATGGCGTAGGCGGAATAACGAACTGGGAAGGTGGTGGTTTTCGCCATAGTGACCTCTGGGGGGACGAGCGGATGTGTGAAGCCTGCGGCTACAAAACCTATCTTACGGAAACCTTGCCGGGTTGGAACCGCTGATTGTGAAAGTTTTCAGGCACTTCCTGAACGTTTGTCTATGCTTATGGTTAGTGGCGTGATCGTTTTGCTGCTTTGATATTTTGAGTTCAAAGTAATAAGATGACGCGCTCGTAACGTTTGAATATCCATTCACGCGTCTGAATCCGGAACTGTCAAAAATCACACCAGAATCAGGAGGCTCCAACGTGGGCGAGGTAGTGAAAGACGAGTATCAGACGGACTACGTCGCAGGCCAGGATAATATCAGTCCGTTTGGTCTGGACCTGCATAACTGGGTGTTCCCGGTAACAGCAGTCATTGTAGTTCTGTTTGTTATAGCCACTCTGCTGTTTCCGGCTATGGCCAAGGAAACGCTCGATGGTGCAAAGTGGGGAATTATTGCCAGTTTTGACTGGTTTTTCCTGCTCAGTGCCAACATCTTCGTGATTGTCAGCCTGGCGCTGATCTTCATGCCGGTGGGCAAAATCCGCCTGGGTGGCCAGGAGGCCAAGCCGGAATTTACCACTATGTCCTGGTTTGCCATGCTGTTCGCGGCGGGTATGGGTATCGGCCTGATGTTCTGGGCCGTCGCCGAGCCGGTTGCCTACTACACGGGCTGGTACGAAACGCCGTTCAATGTCGAGGCGAACACGCCCGCAGCCCGCGACCTGGCGATGGGTTCAACCATCTACCACTGGGGCCTTCACCCCTGGGCAATCTACGCCATTGTGGCTTTGTCCCTGGCGTTCTTCGCCTTTAACAAGAACATGCCACTGACCATCCGCTCGGCGTTCTTCCCGCTGCTGAAAGACCGCGTATGGGGTTGGCCCGGGCACATCATTGATGTGCTGGCGGTTGTTGCGACTATCTTCGGCCTGGCAACCTCCCTTGGCTTCGGTGCCCAGCAGGCAGCCTCCGGCCTGGATTACCTGTTCGGCCTGGGTTCCGGAACCAACGTGCAGATGGCGATCATTGTGGGTGTTACCGCAGTGGCCCTGGTCTCGGTTCTGCGCGGCCTGGACGGCGGTGTGAAGGTGCTGAGTAACATCAACATGATAACGGCTGGCGTACTGCTGTTCTTCATCCTGTTCGCCGGCCCCACCATGACCATCCTGGAAACGATCTGGGTAACGTCCTCCAGCTATGTGACCAATGTGGTGCCCCTGAGCAACCCGTTCGGCCGTGAAGATTCCGCCTGGATGCAGGGCTGGACTGTGTTCTACTGGGCCTGGTGGATTTCCTGGTCACCGTTCGTAGGTATGTTTATTGCCCGTGTGTCCAAGGGCCGTACCGTACGCGAGTTTGTGACTGCTGTGCTGATTATCCCCACCGTGATCACTACCGTGTGGATGAGCGGCTTTGGTGGCACCGCGCTGGAGCAGATCCAGCAAGGCGTTGGCGTACTGGCAGAGAACGGGCTGACTGAAGTGTCCCTGGCCACCTTCCAGATGTTTGAAGGCCTGCCGCTGACCGGCATTATCTCCTTCGTCGGGATTATCCTGGTGCTGGTGTTCTTCGTAACCTCATCGGATTCCGGTTCGCTGGTTATCGACAGCATCACTGCTGGCGGTAAAACCGATGCACCCACTGCACAGCGCGTGTTCTGGGTGGTTATGGAAGGTGCCATTGCCGCGGCGCTGATCTTTGGCGGCGGTGATGATGCCCTTGGCGCCATTCAGGCCGTGGCCATCAGTGCGGGCTTGCCGTTTACGGTGATCCTGCTGATCATGACCTGGGGCTTGCTCAAGGGCCTCACCCATGAGCGGAAACTGCTGCTTCAGCGGGGCGAATTGCTCTGATCAGCTGAAGTAACGGAATAAAAAACCGGGGCTGTGAAAGGCCCCGGTTTTTTTATGGCTGAAGAAAACGTTCAAAGTTTGCCGAACGTCTCCATGGCATAGTGCACCCGTTCCCTCGGGCTGAAGTGGGGCCGCTTCAGGGCTTCGATATTCTTCAGGCGGGGCAGCAGGCCGCAGCCATTTGCCATCTGGATAGCCAGCCCGGGCCGGGCATTAAGCTCCAGCAGGAGCGGGCCCTGATGGGCATCTACTACCAGGTCTACACCCATGTAGCCGAGGTCCGTCGCTTCATAGCAGCGGGCGGCCATTTCCAGCATGTTTTCCCAGTCGTCAATGCGGATGTTTTCCAGGGCCAGGCCGGTATCCGGGTGCAGGATAATCGGGCGGTTGAATTGCACGGCATTCAGGCTCTGGCCTTTACCGATGTCCAGGCCGACGCCGACCGCACCCTGGTGCAGGTTGGCCTTGCCGTCAGAGGCCTTGGTGGCCAGCCGGAGCATGGCCATTACCGGGTAGCCCTGGAAGATGATGATGCGGATATCCGGCACGCCCTGATAGGAATATTTCGCCAGGGCAGGGGAGGATTGCACCAGGTCTTCGACAATGGCCACATCCGGCGTGCCGGCCAGCGAGTAAAGGCCGGCCAGGATGTTGGTCAGGTGCCGCTCCAGCATGGCCACGCTGATGCGGGCACCGGAGGCTTTTACGAAATCGTCGCCATCGCGCCCGGTGATCACGGTAATGCCTTTGCCTCCGGAACCCTTGGCCGGTTTGATGGCAAAGCCGTCCAGGTCTTCGGCCATTTCCCGGAAGTGGGAAATTTCATGCTGCTGGCGCACAACCTGGAGAAGCTTCGGGGTTTTTACCCCGTATTCGCTCACTGCCAGCTTGGTTTTCAGCTTGTTGTCGACCAGCGGGTAAGACGAGCGCTCGTTGTACCGGGCAATGTAATCCACATTGCGCCGGTTCATGTTCAGCATGCCAAGCCGGGTGAGCCTGCGCGGAGATATCCAGCCGCCCATATCAGTCGTAGGCCTTCATGGGGGTGAATCGGCGCAGTTCGCTGAGCTTGTAGCCGGTGTACTGGCCCATCAGCAGGATCAGCCCCAGAATCACCAGGTGCAATTCCGGGAAGTTGAACGTGAGATGGCCGGCCAGCGGCAGGCTCATGACCAAATAGGCGCAAATCGCCACAAACAGGCTGCCGGAGCCCTGCACCAGAACTTCCCGGGCACCTTCCTCCTCCCAGAGAATGGACATGCGTTCGATGGTCCAGGCAATGATCACCATGGGGAAGAAGGTTACCGTCATGCCGGTGTTGAAGCCCATCTGGTAGCCGATAATGCTCAGGCCGGCGGTAATAAAGATCACCAGGATGATCAGTGCGGATATCCGAGAGACCAGCAAAAGGTTCAGGCTCGACAGATAGCCCCGCAGCACCAGGCCGATGGCCACCACAGACAGGAAGGCTATCAGGCCGGGCACCAGGGTGGTCTGCACAAAGGCCACCGCAATCAGCACCGGCATGAAGGTGCCGGAGGTGCGGATACCGATGACAATCCGCATGAACGCGACAATCAGTGCGCCCAACGGCAACAACAGCAGCATGCGGAACATGCTTTGTTCTTCGATGGGCAGCTGGTAAAAACCGAGCACACCCAGCCCGTTCTGGTTGGCCTCCAGCGTGGCCAGTTGTAGTGCCGGCACGGTTTGCCGCAACATGGAGAAGCTCACCTGGGAGTTGTCGCCACCAAGAACATCCAGCAGGGATTCCGAGCCCTGGCGCCACAGCAGCAAACTTTCCGGTACGCCTTGCTCGCCGGTGCGGGGGTCAAAGGTCAGCCAGCGTTCACCGTTGTATATTTGCAGGAAGGGCACCAGCTGCTGGCGCCGGCGGGCATCTTCCAGCTTTAGCGCATCGGCGGTGCGGGCGGCAATGCCCGCGTGGTTGAGCATGCGCACCATCAGCTGCAGGTAATTGTCTTCAGAGACCAGCAGGGTGGTGTTCTGGGTGCGGGTGTCTGGCTGCATCAGGCGGATCAGTTCCCGGGTCATGCTTTCCGGGCTGCTGGAGCGTTCCATGGCCTGGTCCAGCAGTTCACGAACCGCGGTGGCCTGGGGTTCTTCCCAGAATACCGCCTGGGGCCGGGGCGTGCGCACCGGCGTTTGCTCGGTAACATCTTCATCCGGAACGAACTGGGCCTTGAAATACAAGGTCTGGGGGCCAGATACTTCACGCTTGGTCCATTCCGCCCGCCGGCTTCTGGGGGATTCGAGGATGGAGAAGCCGTAGCCGGGAGAGGCCGCCTGTTCGGTCAGAATACGAAAGCCGGGCGGCTGCTCCGGAATGTGCAGGCTGACCTCGGCGGCTTCACCCAGGGCGTCGAAATCCACTCGGGCTTCAATCATCCATACCGGGCGCTGTTCACCGGTCATCCAGGGAATGCCGAGTTCCAGGTGGCGCCAGGTGGCAATAGAAATCCCCGCCGCAATCAGCAGGAAGACAAACACATAGAACGGAGCTCGTGAGCGGGCGGTCATTCATTGCCTCCGCTTTCAGCATTTTCGCGGTAGGAGGCCGGCAGTTCCGTGGCGTATTCCTTGCCAACGTCAATCAGCATGACATCCCTCAGTATGTTGCGGCCGATCAGCACTTCGTGGGTCAGGTTGGTGCGATCTGCCAGGGTGAACTCCGCCACTTGCTGGTGGTCGCCGATGGCAAACTGCAGTTCGACCACAACGCGGCGTTCGGCTTCATCGGCGGCCGACTGGATGATGCGTACCCGGCGAGAGATTTCCCGTTCCAGGGTAATCCACTGTTCGTAGTCGGTGCCCGGCACCGGCACGTCAAAGCGTACCCAGTTGCTGCCATCCCGTTCGAAGCGTTTGATGTTTTGGGCGTGGATAGAGGAGGTTTCGGCGCCGCTGTCGATGCGGGCGGTGTAAATCAGCCCCGGGTCCGCCAGATAGAATTTTTCCACCTCGCCCACAACCACCTTGCCCTTCAACCGGTCTGCGCGGCCGGTGTCTTTGGGGATGGGAGGGCATGCTTTTTCTTTAACCGGCGGGCACACAGGTTTTTCAACCTGGGTGGCGATGGCATCGAGGATGGTCTGGGTAGACTGGCGGTTATCGGTAAGCAGCTGGTTGTGCCGAACGTTGGCGTTTTCTTCCATGGTAACGAGCGTAGCGCGCTGGGTTTTTACCGTGGCGCGAACGTCTTCAAGCCCATCCTTGGGAACCATAAGATAGCGGTCTGTGGAGCAGCCCGCCAAGGCTACAGCGAGCCCGGTAATGGCCAGAAAGGTAAGTGTACGGGCTTTCGGAAACCTGTAACCCATGAATATCCCCTGAAACGGCTGCCCGCCGGTGGTCATAGAGCGGTAGCGCTGGATGTGTTGTCGGTCAGGCGGGGAAGTATACTACAAGCATCTGTGTGTTGACTTTACAGATGGTTAAGGCGCATTAGCCGGCAAAAAACGGACCCTGACCGAGCGGGGTTTCCGCCCTCAGGTATTCCTGGATCACCGGCGAACAGTTGAGGTAGAACAGCAGCAATTCCCGCTGGATATCCTGGTCCTGGGTGCGTGCTGCAAAGCTGATCACCTGCTTGAGCGACTGGTCGCTGGCGGCGGTGTCGTCCGGCACAACAAAGCTTTTGCCGTAGCGCGCACGCAGCAGCGTGGTCAGGCGCTCCAGGTGGAACTCCCCGGTGTGGGTAATGTGAGGCAATAGCCGTACACCGTGAGATACGCCTGCACCGCCGGGATACAAGCCGTCGCTGCGCTGGCCATCGGCGCCATCGCTGTGCAGAAATTCTGCTCCCAGTTTTCTCCAGAGTTCCTTCAACATGCTCCTGTCCTTGCCAGTGAGCGCAACACGAGAAAGGTTTTGATTAACCGTTAATCCGTTTTAGATGAATTTACGGCGGGCGTCCAGCAACAGATCAATACAATTCCTTTAATTGCCAAACAGTCGATACCCGATTTGCGTGGTGGTTCCGCCACCGTAACAAGCTTGTGGCAATCAGGTACACTGTCGGGTTTGATGGTTCCCGTATCAAGGAGTTCAATCTTGTGACAGACGTACTCATCCGGGCAATGGCTGATCGCCCCGAGTGGATGGCGGGCTGGTTTCTGGGGCTGATTGCGGCCTGCGTTGTTCTGCTGGTGCTGACGCTGTGGGCGCTGTTCAGGCTAAAAGCCGGGCAGCAGCATGCTGGCGCCCTTCACAGCCAGCAGGTTCAGCACCTGGAGCAGTCGCTGACAGAGCAGAGAACGCGGTCGGCAAAGCTGGAAGCGGCGATTGAAGGCTGGCGTAACCAGGTAACCGAACTGAAAGCCGATCTGCGGGAGCAGCAGGTAACCCTGGATAAGGAACGCCGCAATGCCAATGAAAAGCTGGAACTGCTGGAACGCAACCGGGATGCCCTGAAACAGGAATTCGAGAACCTGGCCAACCGCATTTTCGACCAGAAGAGCGAGCGCTTCAGCCAGCAGTCCAGAACCAGCCTGGATTCCTTGCTCAACCCGTTCCGCGACCAGTTACAGGACTTCCGCAAACGGGTGGAGGACGTTTACACCACCGAAACCCGCGACCGCCAGGCCCTGCGCAGCGAGATCAAATCCCTGCAGGAGCTGAACCGGCAGATTACCGAAGAAGCCGCCAACCTGACCCGGGCCCTGAAAGGGGACAAGAAAGTGCAGGGCAACTGGGGTGAGCTGATTCTGGAGCGGGTGCTGGAGCGCTCGGGCCTGCGCAAGGGCGTGGAGTATGAAACCCAGGGCAGCTACCGGGATGACGACAACCAGCTGCTGCGCCCGGATGTGATTGTGCACCTGCCAGACCAGCGCAACCTGGTGATCGACTCCAAGGTTTCGCTGGTGGCTTATCAGCAATGGGTGGTGGCAGAGGCGGACAGCGCCCGTGAAGAGGCCCTTAAACAGCACGTAGAAGCCGTGCGCAACCACATCCGAACCCTGAGCGAGAAAGACTACAGCCAGCTGAATGGCCTGCATTCACCGGACTTTGTATTTTTGTTCATGCCCATTGAGCCGGCTTTTGTGGCAGCATTCCAGCAGGACGAGAACTTGTTCGCGGAAGCCTTCGAGCGAAAGATTATTGTGGTGACACCCACCACCTTGCTGGCCACCCTGCGGACAATCGAGAACATCTGGCGGTACGAACGGCAAAGTCAGAATGCCCGGCGCATTGCCGACAGGGCCAGCGCGGTGTACGACAAACTGCGGGTGTTTGTGGAAGCTATGGAGCGTTTGGGCAGCCAGCTGCACACCGCGCAGGGCACCTACGACAACGCCATGAATACCCTGACCCGTGGCCGCGGTAACTTGATTTCCCAGGCCAACCGGTTTGTGGAACTGGGCGTGCGGGTTAAAAAAGAGTTGCCCAAAAGTATTACGGAACAGGCTGAGGTAGATGCGGACGACCCTTACGAGCCCGATGAGCCTGAAGACAGCACAGAGAAGACTCAGGAGTAGCAGAATGTTGGTATCGAACAAGCGGCAAACGCTGGCAAAGCGTTCATGGCTGGCCGGCCTGGTGCTGTCTTCCGCGCTGGCGGCCTTTTCCGGACAGGCGTTTGCCCTGGAGCCCGAGCATGAAATCCGCCGGCTGATGCTGGCCACCGAAGCGGCCGTGCAGGCTGACAACTGGGCCGAGGCCGGCGAGTTCCTGAACCGCCTGCAGGCGATGGAAGGTGAGAAACCGGCGGAGTACCACTATTATCGCGGCCGCGCAATGCTCAAGGCCAATCACCTGAATGAAGCCCGGGCGGCACTGGAAACCTACGTAAGTCAGGCGGGCGCAGAAGGCCAGCATTATCAGGAATCCCTGAAGCTGATTACCGATATCGAGAAGGTAAACCGGGATAACGTACGCGCTCTGGCTGAAGGCGCTGCGCAGGTAGCAGAGCCGGTTGCCGTGATCGAACCGGCCGGACAGGAAAGCCTGAAAACCCTGCGCCAGCTGTACCTGGCCAGAACGGACCGGGAAGCGCTGGTTATTCACCTGAATGCGGTGCTGGATACCGCAGGCTGGCGAAGGGACAAAACCGTGGTGCGGCTGGACCGGCCTGCCGACATTCAGTACCAGGTGACGATTGATAACAGCAACGTGAATGTCCAGGAGATTCGCCGGGAGCTGGATAACAGCTTTGTGCGTAAAACCGGCGTGTTGCCTGTGTTCGGTGTAAACCCTCAGCTGCGCTGGGATTGCGAGCCCGCTGTCGCCGCCTGCTGGGTATACGACCCGAGGGACGGCTCCCGCCTGTTCCAGATGGCCCAGAACCAGGACAAAGCCCGGGAGGCGGCCCAGACCCTGGGTAGGCTAATTCGTAACCTGCAACAGGGCCGTTCTGGCTCCTGAGCGGGCATTATTGCACCAGGTCGCCCCGTTCGCCTTCCCGCCAGGCGCCCGGGGTAACCCCGGTCCACTTCTTGAAGGCCCGGTGGAAGGTGGAGGGCTCGGTAAAACCCACTCTCTCGGCAATATCGTTAATCGGCAACTCCTGATGGCTCAGGTAGTAGATGGCCATATCCCGCCGCAGTAAATCCTTGATCTCCTGAAACGACGTGTTTTCCTGCTTCAGCCTTCGGCGCAGGGTTTGCGGGCTGGTGTGCAACTCCTGGGCAATCCAGTCGAAATCCGGCATGGGCCTGGAAAAATCCCGGCCAATCAGGCCCCGGATGCGGCCGGTCCAGGTGTTGCTTTCATCCGGCCGGGATAGCAGGTCCGCAGGGGAAGTTTTCAGAAATTGCCGCATCTCCGGCTTGTCCCGGATCACCGGGGCAGACAAAAAGCGCTTGCTGAAGGTGAGGGCGGTGCAATCAGAGTCAAAGCTCAGCGGGCAGTGGAAGATATGGCGGTACTCATCGCCATGCTCCGGCCGCGGGTAGTTGAACTCGGCTTTCTCCAGTTCCACCGGCTGGCCGATCAGCCAGCTGCCTAAGCGGTGCCAGATCACCAGAATGCTTTCCCGAAGGTAGTAGTCCGGATCGTGTATTTCACCTTCGATTCGCGTCACCAGCCGGGCGCTGTCTTCGCCCACTTCCAGCTCCATGGCCACCATGGGTTCGAACAGGCGGGAGAACTGGAATGCCCGCTGATACACCTCTTCCAGGGTTTGGCAATCGATCACCAGCGCACACATGGTGGCAAAGGTGCCTGAGCGGGCCCGGCGTGAACCCAGCCCCATAAACTCATCGCCGGTGCGGCTCCAGATTACCTGCATCAGGGTGCTGAACTGATCACTACTGACCCGCGCTTTCTCGATACGCAACAAATCCGGCGAGATACCGGCTTCCTGCAACAACTCGTGCACATCCAGCCCCAGCCTTTGTGCGCCGGACAGGGATGCTTCAACAAAGTGTTTGGAAACCGTGAGGGTAGACATAACCTGGGCCAAAATTAAAAACGTGTTTCATCATAAGTGGCCGGCGCCACAATGCAACCACATGATTTGCCGGCCATTGGAAGAAACTGCCAATCGGAATGAAGTAACCGGCAGTTGGCCCCGCCGGCAAAACACGGCAGCATGATGCACAGTAACCCTATACCCATAACAACGAGAAGGAGCACCTCCATGCCCTGCCCACTGAGTACCCTGAAAGTCCTGGATTTCAGCACCCTGCTGCCCGGCCCCTACGCCACCATGATGCTGGCTGACATGGGCGCCGAAGTGCTGAGGGTAGAAGCCCCCGACCGGGTAGACCTGGCCAAGGTAATGCCGCCCTTTGATGGCAAGTTCAGCACCACGTTTTCTTACCTGAGCCGTGGCAAGCAAACCCTGGAGCTCAACCTGAAGCAGCCGGAAAGCGTGGAGAAGATCAAGGAACTGGTGAAGGACTACGACATCGTGGTGGAGCAATTCCGTCCTGGCGTAATGGACCGCCTTGGGGTGGGTTATGAAACCCTGAAAGCCATCAATCCGAAGCTCATCTACTGCGCCATCACCGGCTATGGCCAGACCGGCCCCTACAAAGACCGCGCCGGCCACGACATCAACTACCTGGCCATCTCCGGCGTTGCCAGCCACTGCGGCCGCGCCGACAGCGGCCCGCCCCCCATGGGTATCCAGATTGCCGATGTTGCCGGGGGCTCCCATCACGCCGTGATGGGTATCCTCGCCGCCGTGATCCAGCGCCAGCAAACCGGGCAGGGCGCTTTCATCGACATCAGCATGACCGACGCTGCCTTCGCCCTCAACGCCATGGCCGGCGCCGCCGCACTGGCTGGCGGTGTGGAGCAGAAACCCGAGGGCGGCATGCTCAATGGCGGTACTTTCTACGACTACTACCAGACCAGCGATGGCCGCTGGTTGTCTGTTGGTAGCCTGGAACCGCAGTTCTCGGCACGGCTGTGCGACACGCTGGGCATCAGCGAAATGAAGAGCTTTGCCTTGAGCCAGAACCCGGAGCATCAGCAAAGGCTGAAAGCGGCGATTAAAGAGAAGATTGCCGGGAAAACGTTTGCCGAGTGGCGGGAGGTTTTTGCAGAGGTGGATGCCTGTGTGGAGCCGGTGTTGACGATTGAGGAGGCTGCAGAGCATCCGCAGATTGTGGCGCGGGGGATGGTGGTTGAGAAAGACAGGGGGGATGGTTTGGGGCAGAGGCAGTTGGGGTGCCCGATACAGAAATTCTGAGTTTTTGATCGATGAAAACAAGAAACCCCGGATCAAGACCCGGGGTTTCTTGTTATTGCTTTAGTTTCAGAATTACGGAGCGGCTGTACCAAGTAGCGTCAGCGTCTCTATCACGATCTGCGCAAAGGCCGGATCAAGCGGTGACACCGGGCCGGAGTGGGTACCCACATTGATTGTGGTCACCGGGGTGCCGGTCAGTGCCAGAGGCTGGGAACCTGCTAGTGGTGCGTTGAAGCTGTTGACCGTGAGGCTTACGCTGCCGTCCGGCGAGGTGAGGGTGCCCGTGAGTGGCGCACCACCCCAGATGGCATCCGCCGAGTTCGGGATGACCGCATCATCGAGCACCTCAACCAGAGCCAGATCCAGTGGGGTTGTCAGGTTCGCAATGTTGTCAGCAAAGTTGATGGGATCTGCTGTGTCTGTAGCGCCGCGACGGACTTGGCACCGTGAGGCGTCATGTTTGGCACAGTGTAGAGCGTTAGATTTACGGCTTAAAGCGGGGATTCGCCACCCCAAAACCCGAACTCTAACGGGCAAGGGTGGCGGCGTTAGATTAGGGCAAGGCTACCCAGAGATCGCGAGGCGTTACACGGTTCGACGGGAGCCTGTCTGGCAGCATGCCACCGCACACCATCAAGGCCTCATAGACCAGCTCGCTGCAGAACCACGCTTCATGACTTTGCCAGCTGCCACGGAACGGAAAGGCCAGAATTGCCTTCCAGTCGTAGGGTTTGCCAAGCTGCATGCTGAGAAACTTGTACAAAGTAAGGGGCTCAGCCACCTCCACCTCAACGCTTGCAACACGATGCCAAGACTTTGCGAACTGGCTATAGGGCCTGCGAATGACTCCGCCCCAGGAAACGGCCTCGTAAACCGCATCCCCAACCTGAATCGCCACGTGATTCCACTTGCTCATCAAGAACAGGCGCAGGATGCGCCCGCCCAAATCTTCACTCTTACAGAAATGAACGATTACCTTCACGGCCGCCTCCTACTTAATCTTTGCAGCAGCAATGAACAGCTCATCCAGCTGCTCAGGCGTCAGATCCAGCTGAGCGCCGACGTAATCAACGAACGCAGACCTGCGAATGAACCCGGCTTCCTGCCAGGCAATCTTCAGCTGCGGATCATCGCTGGCCGCCACAATCGCTTCGCACTGATCCAGCAGACCAGCATCCAACAACGCCGCTTTCGCTTGATACCGTGTTACCTGCATGCGCTCACGCCGCTTTCTTAGTGCCCACTCTTCGTGGGTTTCTACTACTGTTTCTTCTTCCAGCATCGGGTCCTGGTTCTCGGTATCCATCAGCGGATCTCCTAAAGGTGGTTTTGTTGAGCATGCTGGCAATCGCCTGGACGGCGTTGCCGTGCCGGGCGTGATTCACCCAGCTGTGAAGGTTCTGGCGGATGTCGGCCAGATCTATCTCGCCGCCCGCGTAAGCGGCTTGCCATTGTTTGAGCTGACGCCCGAAACGTCTCAGGCTCGCCCTACGGAGCCGGCGGGCATTCGGCCAAAGGTGGTAGCCGAGGAAGTCCAGACCGCGACCGCCGCTATGAGATACCGGGAAAACGCTGGTTTTGTGATTGGTGCTCAGGTCGAGGTTGTCGGCCAGCCAGCGCTCAGCGTCAATTCTCAGCGCCTGCAGGTGGCGCTTGTCGGGATGAATGACCACGAAGTCATCCATGTATCGAATGTACCAATGCTCGCGCTTTCGGCACTTCATCCACTGGTCGAACGCGTCCATGTAGATGTTGGCGAACAGTTGGCTGGTCAGGTTGCCGATTGGCAAGCCTTTGCCTGGCGTTTCAGGCTCGCTGTAGCTTCGGACGATATTCTCAATAACGGCCATCAGACGGCGATCTGCCAGGCGCTTGCGCAGCAGCTGCAGCAGGATGTCATGGTCGATGCTGGCAAAGTACTTGCTGATATCAGCCTTAAGAACATAAACCCGGCCATGCTTCCGGAGGCACTCCTTCAGCATTTCCTGCGCCTTGTTGGCGCCCGCGTGGGTGCCCTTGCCAACCCGGCAGGCGTAGCTGTGCCCGACGAACCTGGCCTCCCAGATCGGCTCTATCGCGCTCACGATGGCGTGCTGAACCACACGATCGCGGAAGAGCTTCAGGGCAGTAATCTTCCGGCGCTTTGGCTCGGTGACATAAAAGCTGCGATACGGGCCGCACTGGTACTGGCCCCAGATCAGGTCGTTCTGCAGCTGAATGAGATTACCTTCCAGGTCTTTCTCGAAGTGCCGGCAGGGCCAGCTTTTCCGCTTACCCTTCCGGGCGCTGATATACCCCTGATACAGGGCGTCGAAGGTGATTATCTGTTCGAATATTCCGTTGAATGTCTTGGCCATTCTCGTTCCTTGTAAGGCGAGTACTGCAGGCCTCTCCGTGCTGGATACTACGCGCAGCACTCTAACTATTTTTCGGCTCCTGCCGTGGATCTGGCGTCCTTTCAGCTGGGCACTGGAAGCACGGCCGTAGCCGGGCAACTTCTGGCCACTCACGAGCTGAGAGCGGGGGCGAAACCCGATATTGTTGTTCGCATTCGTGCGCTCGTTGTTGAGGTTCAGCGCCGCAAGGCCGGCATTGCCGCCATTGTTGCGATTGCCGCCCCGGATCGGGAGCCACTTAACGCCAGAGCCTTCCATTTATCGTCCTTGTCCTTTCGAGGCAGCCTGACGCTTGGCCGCCTCCTGTTTCATCCACTGCATCCATCTACCCAGGTAGCGGCCGATCTGGTCGTTGTGGCGTGACCAGACCTCATACTGCCGAAACGGCAGGAAGCCGAGATCCTTGCTCAGGCGCACCAGTGATCGGAGCAGATCCAACTCGGAGTCCAGATCCTGCATGGTGGTCTTTTTGTAGTAACGGCGGTTACACACAATGACCAGGCGCAGAATCCGGTACATGCACTGGCGGATCTCCGCCGACAGCACATGCTTCTCGGACTTCGGGAACTGCCGCAGGGCGGCGTACCCGTAGTGGATCATCTCCTCCACTTTTAGCCTGATTTGCAGATCTTCCTGGTTCATGGGCCTCTCGTTCCTAACGCCCTGCTACCGCAGGGCAAACAGATTGCAGGGTTACGGATTACGGATTGCGAAAGCGGGGGCGAAACCCGATAGTGCTGCTCGCAGACGTGCGCTCGTTGTTGAGGTACAGCGCCGCAAGGCCGGCATTGCCGCCATTGCCGCGAGAGCCGCCCCGGATCGGGAGCCGTTCGCCTGTCAGATTCGTGTAGAGGTAGCCCAAGGGGTCATCCACACCTTTGGGCACGATCAGGGCGCGCTTGAGCGCTTCGCTGGCTCCCGTAGAATCCATTGCCGACCAAGTGCCATTGCCGGGGATGTCGAACAGCGAATCGGTGTACAGCGACTCATCCACGATGCCGTTATCCGGACTGAACAGCACCCGGCCAGCCACCATCTTCATGCCGACGAGCCACTCCCAGACGTTGCCCACCATATCCGCGATGCCCGCCATGGTCTGATCGTGACGCCACTGCACCGGGCCGGAGCCGGTGAGCGTATTGCCGACTCCAGCGCTCTCGCCGGGCGTGCCGTTGTCCTGCCGGGTGCCGGTCTCCCAGCGATTATCGTGGTGGCGGCCATAGTTGGTGTTTCCGCGAGGCTGGACGCCGTTGGCCATGCACCAGAGCGCGATCGCAGCCCAGTCCCAGATTGTGGCGCTATCAAAGC
Source organism: Marinobacter sp. L-46 (assembly GCF_056859535.1). NCBI lineage: Bacteria > Pseudomonadati > Pseudomonadota > Gammaproteobacteria > Pseudomonadales > Marinobacteraceae > Marinobacter > Marinobacter sp. L-46. The sequence continues at coordinate 57,494 of NZ_JBSXOP010000090.1, read as the reverse complement.
CTGGACCGCAGGCTTGGCAGTATGCTCTCTGCTGGTCGTAATTAACGCTAACAGTGGGAGGCAGCCCCGGCTGGCTGACCCCTTCACCGTTTATCACAGCCCCCTGATAAGCGCCTACCCAGATCTCGGCATCCTCTACACCGTTAAATAGAAAGGCCTCATGCACACCTGTGCCAAGCTCGCCGCCGGGGGCGATGTCCTCACACAAAAACTTGCCTTGACGGACGAAGTAGCTGGGCTGGCCTTTGGCGGTGTAGAAGACGGTCATTCGGCCACCGCTGGACGCTTCGACGGACCGGCGCAGGCCATCGAGCATGGCCGGGGCCTTGCTCAAGGTGTTGCCGATGTTGTCCCAGTCGGCGTTAGAGCTGCTCGGTTCGGAGGCGGTGATATCGGCGATATCCGCCGTGAGCTGCCAGTACTGATCGTTGTGCAGCACGGTTGTTGGCACGGTGGCCGCACCGGTCTGGGCAGACCAGAGACCGATGAAGTTGGCTGCCGCCTGGGCTGCGTTTCTGGCGGTTACGGCATCATCCCGGGCCAGCTCAGCAGCCACCACAACGCCGTCACTGGCGGAGGTGCGCTTCAGGGCGGCGGATCCCGCCTCGTTCTTGAACAGGTCCAGGTAGCCGGTGTTTTCGGTTGAAGGGACTGTGAAGTACTCGCCCTCGCCAGTGGCCGCCAAGCCGTCACCGACATTGTCGTAAGTTCGGGCCGCGCCTTCTGCTGCCCGAACCGCTTCTGCTGCTGCGGTCTTTGACTCGGCCGCCTGAGAAGCTGAACCGGAAGCGGCCTGGGCGGAGTCGCTCGCCTCGCCAGCCTTCGCGTTAACAAACACCGCAACCGCATTGGCCCCTTCCCGAAAGGGAATAAAATCAGCCACAAAATCATCAGCTTTTTTGGTGTAGGTGATGCCGTCATCCAGCTTGCTGGGCGGCTCGGACATTTCTGGGATCTGAGGTACTTCGCTCATTGCGCTAAACTCTCCGCTTGGATTGAACACTCTGAATAAATCGGCCCCTTCCGCACCAGGCTGAAACTTCGGTAGAAGCCGTACAGGAAGGTTTCCGGGGCCGACTCATCGCCGATAAACACGAACTTTCTGCCGCGCAACCGGGTTAGGATCTGGCGAACGCCGAGGATTCGGGCGCTGCGAATGCTGACTGGGTAGCGAACCCGATTGCTGTACTGCCCCTCAATCAGCCGCACCACGCCAAATTCGTCACGATCTTTGCGGCTGAAGTCGAGGATCCCGGTGTCAGCACCGAACTCCAGGTCGCCCAGGTCTCGCACCCGGCCAGCCACAAGCTCGCCAACCCGGGCGGTGCCGCCCAGCCCCTGCACAGTGATTCGAATAGTGGCGCCACGATACGGAGGCAACGCCGTCTGCACAGCATCGGTCTGCCAGGCGGGCTCGTCGTTGAAATAGGAGTACCAACCGTGCACCCCAGACACATCAATGAGGGAGATCTCACCGGTACTGAAAACCGGCTCGCCGGCGTCATCCAGCAGCTCAATCTGGTAACTGGCAGCCGTTAGATTGAACAGGCCGATGCCGTCCACCAGCTCGGACGGAGCAACCAGGATCTCCAAGTAGTCCGGAGCCTCGGTGTACGTTCCGATTGTTTCGTCGATCATTCGAAGGCGATTAATGGCGCCCAGGTCCAGCCAGGTCGGCGACTCCAACACAACGCCATCCTCGGGTCGGTCGCTGTTTGGCAACAAAACCTCGTACAGCCGCTGGTTGCGCGTGTAAATACTCCCCGGATACACCTGAGGGTTAGCCGACTCAACTGCCGAAAAATTTGCCTTTGATAGCAAGCCAAACCCATTGCTGACCGTTCGGGTGACATAGTGATCGGCAGACTCAGAGTCCAGGTCAATGGGCGTTGCAGGGTTTAGCGGCCCATCATTTGAATAGTCCGAGAGGTCAAACGTGGTGTGCAGCTCCACTCCAGAGCGCGCTCTAACGTACAGCTTCCCGCTATTAAGAACGATAATCGGGTCAGTGGCATAGCGAGATATCGTGGAAAATAGTGGGCGGTCTGACTGCACCGCCATCGATGACGCGGAGTATACCCGGCACTCAGCGCCCGTCGTGGCAATGATCTCCGAGCGCAGTTCGTTGAACACCAACAGGCTTTCGTTGCCGTCTGATACCACGGCAGAAACAGCCCCGGTACCGGCGGCAATTTTCAGCATGAAGTGCTCATTGCCCAAATAAGTCTGGGAGGAGGTGCCGGACACGTAAACGTAGCCGCCATCCGCTGACCAACATAGATCTCTGTAAGAATCATTTGCTGCCGGCTTAATGCTCACATCGCTACGGAAGTTAAACGGCGTCTGCTGGCTCTCAACGGCTGTCCAGGTGGATGTGTTGACCACATACACGTGAGCCCGCACACCGCCGTTCTCGGTGTTGCCCAGATCTTCCTTGAACGCCCAGAACGCGAACTTTGTCGAGTCTGGAGACCATGCCATCCCGCGGCGCACATCGGAGTCGCTGACACGGCCAGAGTTTGCGGTGTGGCTCCTTGAGTAAACCTTCAGGCCTGTGGCGAGCGAGTAGATGTTCATCGAATACCGCGTCGACCAGCCCGCAAAACTCGCCTCAACCAGAGCCAGATAATTGCCATTCGGGCTCACCAGCACCGAGGACAGCACACCCCCCATGCCATCAAGCTCCAGCGGCTCAGTCACCTGAGTGTCGGTGTTGTAAACCTTGATTGGGTCTTGGACGGCACTAGGGGTGTAGTCGATCGCATAAACCTTATTGCCTACTGCCGTCGTCATGATCTTGCTGCGCCCCTGATACAGGTCCACCCCCACTGGCTCCCACGGGATCGCCACATCATCCGGAGCATTGCTTGACACAACGCCCTCGCCATCCAGCCTCAGCGGTTCAATGATCTTCATTGTTCACGCACCCCAATCCCATAAACTTCGATGTACTCCAGAATCTCGGCGGTTTTTGCCGCATGCCTGCTGAGAGTTCGCTGGCTTTCTGCAAGCTCTGATCGAAGCAACTGGATCTCTCGCCGCACCTCGCCACCATCGGCCGGCGCAGACACACCGGAAACCCGCACAGCCGGAACGGACGAAGCAGCCACCGTTGGTGAGGCGCTACCACTTAACGTGCGCTCAATCTGCGTCAGCTCAGACACAATCGCCTGAGTGCCGGACTCAACCGCATCAAGCTGCCGATCCAGGCTGTCCAGCATTCGCTCTTCAACCGCCACCTGCTCATCTGTGATCGCCTGCAGATCTGTCAGCACGGCACCGGTGGCAGCCACGTCTCGTATGTAGTCCGCCATGGACCCGTAATCCCGAGCGCTAATGCTGGTAGCGGCGCTCAAGGCATCAGTGAATGTATCGTCGTAACTCACCGAGCCAGAGCGGGCCATGCCACGCAACAGATCAAGGGCACGCCCGCGCTCCGCCTGCTGGAATGCGGCAGAGGCAGGCAGCATGCCGCCCAGCGCATTGGCTATGGCACCGGAGGCCTGCTCAGCCTCTCGCAGCGCCGCCTGCACCTCGCTGCGCTGTTGGCCCAGCAACTCCCGCTGAGCGCCAGTCGCTTCCGCCTGAGAATCTTCCAGGTAGGTGTAGTACTCGTCTGCCGAGTCGCGCAGCTTCAGAAGTGTGGCGATATTTTTGGCACCGGCTTCCGTCGCGCCATTTTGTGCGCGCAGCAGCTCGTAATACCCTTCGCGGGTGGCTGGCATGGTCAGATTGGCCTGCCCAAGCGCGCGGCTGAGGTCTAACTGAGCTAGCTCGAACTGCCTGGCGTCGGAGGCGAAGGTGTCGATGAACCCCTCCATCGAGGCAATGAACTGCTCAACGCCGCCGGCGGCGTCCATCAGCCGTTCGGACGCTCTCACCAGCTCCTCACCGGTCAGGTCCGTGAACTGCACGCCCAGGCGGCTGACGGCCTCTTGTGTCACCAGCGTCTGGTTTGCAACCCGCGCCAGAGTTTCGCCCAGGCCCTCGCCAGCGCGCTGAAAATCCTCCAGGAACGGAATGGCGGCACCGGCCAGGTCATCGAATACCGTGCTGAAATAGGCCTCCAGCTCGGCCTGCTGTTCTGCGGCACTGAGATCTTCCAGGCTGATCCGCTGAGTCCGAACGGTGAAGTTTGCCAGGCGCCGGTTGGCATCAATGCCCAGGGCGCCGGCGCTCTGTTCTACAGCGTTGTAGATGGACTCGAACGCCAGCGAAAACTGATTTGTGGCAATGTTCTGGAAGCGGTCAAAACGCTTATCGCTGCTGAACCAGCCGCCATCCTCTTTAATAGTGGCGTAGGCCTGTACCAGCGTTCGGTTCACCAGATCGTTGATGTTGCCGCCAATGATCCGGATGCCTTCATCCACCACCTTCTGGTCACCACCAAACACCGAGCTGCCGATATCGGACAACAGGCCAAACGTTATGTCATCGAGAAATTCAGCCGCGTCAGTTAGAGCCCCGCCCAAAACCCCATCAATAGCCTCAAATGCCGGGGCGAGAATGTCGCCGAAAACCCCGGCGCTCCCAAACGTCACAGCCGAAGCCAGGCCGGCGGCGGATTGCTGCCCGCGGGTTAATTTCCCGGGGGCCGAAAACTCTATACCGGCCCGCTGCCGCGCAACCATATCAACCGCGCCACCAATGCCCAGCTGTAGGGTTTGTAGGGCCTGAAGCATGCCCTGGTTGATGCCTACCAGCTGGCCGATACCGCTCTCCGAGCCTTCCACGGCACGGCGAATGCTCTCTGATTTTGCGTTGATATCACCGAGTACGGTGCCGGTGCCCTGGCGCGCCTGGCGGTCTTCGGTTGGGTCCCAGTCGTCGCCGGAGAGCCAGTCGGAAATCTTGTTTACAGCAAGTCCTGCAATGCCGCCGGCAACCGCCCCGGCAATGGGGCCAAAAATCCCAGCCGCGGCTTGGCCAGCCATCTGCTCAGTCAGGGCATCCGTAACCATGCCTCCGATCGCTCCAGCTAGCGCCCCACCAATGCTGGCACCGATTCCATCCCAGTCGCCGGAGGTGATAGCGCTCTGCAAACTGCTGGCTACACGCTGGCCCGCAGCAGACATTTGCTTTTCCACTTTCTCAGCGAAATCTGCGCCGCCTTCATCGCCGGCGTCGGCCATGCCTTCCACCAGGTTGGCAATCAGAGTGTCACGATAGGACTCTGAGATATCTCCGTTTGCCGCCGCCTCGATTAGGAGCTGCTGCTTTTCGTAAACAGACTCAAACTCAGCGCCAAGAGGGTCCAGCTCGTTCACCAGGGCCATGACGGACTGCTGATATTCGCGCTGCGCGCGAGTAAGCTCCCGCTGCGCCTCCTCCTCTTTCTTGGTGGCGATCGCCGCCTGCTCGTGCTGGTAGATTTGGTCGTAGTAGGTATTGATCAGCCCGATCTTTTCTGCGCCAGCCTTTGCGTCCCGCGCAGCGGCAATGTCCACCTGGCGGTTGTACTCAATCATCTCCAGGGTGCTCTTGCCCTGGGTTTCGGCTTGTACGCGAAGCTTTCCGATCAGCTCATCAACGGCTTCAACGGCATCGCCGCCTGCGGCTCCCGCCAGATCCGAAAGCGTATCCCTTAGGAACTGGGCTCGCTCTTCTGCAGTGCGGGCAGAATCAAAGAACTCTCCAATGCTGCCAACCAGATTCTGCAGCGGATCACTCTCGCGCCCCAAAGTAGTGGAGATTTCCGCCACGGTTTGTTCGAGAACGCGGAAGTTTTCGATAACCGGGTTTGCATCTAACGTTCTCAGGGCAAGGAAGATCCGGCGTGCAGCCTCGACACCTTCATCGCCCGCAAGCCCAAGCGAGTCACGGAGATCAATGACCGCGCCACCAACTGCCCGCCCAAACGGCGCACCCTCGAAGAAGTCCGATAGGTCTGAAAAGCCAACAGTGTCGGCAATATCATCAAAAGAGTCTCGAATGGCGCGGGCTGACTGGCGGGATGCCTCCTCGGCTGCCGCCATCGCGGATACGATGCGCGCACGAGCGGCCACCTCGCTTTCCCTGGCAAGATCTCTGATCTCTCGGGTAAGCGTGGGTATGCCATCGTTATCCTCGATGGTTTCATCCAGGGACTTCATGGCTGCATCAAGGGCCTTGGTGGCATCCTCGCCCTCGCCCATAGAAGCAACTAGCGATCCACCAATAACGCTGCCGATGGCGAGCACAGCACCAAGTAACGCGCCACCGGGCCCCAGAATTCCGAGCAGCTGAGAGCCTTGCTGACCTAGCGCGACAAACGCGCTGGTGCCAGAGCCGACTTGTACAAAGAAGTCCTGAAACTGATAGCCAGCCTGCTGAAGCGAGCCCTTCTGAAGGCGGAACATCCGGTTGGCTTCTTGCCCGGCCGTGGTCAGGCCCGCCATCTGGCGAGTGTTGGCCTGGGCGGCAGTGGCGGTACCTGTCAGAGAACCCTGAAGGCCACGGACTTCCCGGGCGGTCTCCCGCACAGTGCCGCTTACACCTTTGTTGTTTGCCTTGATGGCAAGCGTCAGGTTCATCTGTTCCATGGTCAGTCCTGTTGCTCCCGGAACGCTTCCAGAGCGCCGCTTTCAATCGTCTGGAGCTGGCTGAACGTTCTGGCCGGATCGTCCAGGTCGCTCATTCGGATCACCACATCCACGGCGGTGTAATCCAGCCCCGTTCTTACGCCTGCCATCCCTGCATATCGCCACTGGGTTGCACACTTGAGAAAAGTCAAAACTGCATCCCAGTTTTCCGGCAGGACCAGGAACTCCCGATCCCCATCCCGGTGCAGCGATTCGGTGTCCACTCCCTGGATACCGAAGGCCTGCAAATCCGACTCAAGGCCGCCAGGATCTGCCTGACGACCTTGCACCCAGAACCGGCCTGCCGCCCTCAGGTTCTCGGTCGGTTCTTTTTTGTGATGGACTCCTGGTATGCGTTAACCAGGGCTGTACTCACGGAGGGGTCTGCCTTAAGCGCAGCCAGAAGTTCGTCACCCTGCAACGGCTTGCCGTCAGCCCCTGAAACCTCCACGCCATCCACGCCAACCAGCACAATGTCCAGCAGGCGCTTGTTTTCGTTCTCGGGGTGCTTCAGATCAGTGGCTGACGCCACCTTAAACTCGGCGGTGAACTGGCCGGTAACCTCCTTGTCACCGTCGAAGATCACCACGGAAACCGGGTACCGAAATGTGCGACTGGGGTTGAGCTTGAACATAAGGGAGGGCTCCTTACTTAACAGTGATCACCAGCTCATCGTTGCCGGTGTCGGGGTTGATGGTGAGCGGCAGAGACAGCATCTGTACGCCGTTCTTGTCCTGCTCGGTCGGGCTGCCAATGCCAACTGCCGGAGCGGAGATCTCAATGATATTTCCCGCCACCTTGCCGTGGGTCACGCTGAGCGCTCCGCGGGCAGATGTCTTGGCCTTTTCGTACAGGTCGATCACCGCCAGGGCCGGCTCTTCTACCACGGCGGTGCCAGTCGGCTGCCGGTCCGTGATCTGCATGGACGTTTCCCGGCCCACCAGCTGGTGCTTCACCGTCTCCACGCCGATGTCAAAGCTCAACTGGTCAAAGCTCAGGTTCGAGCCAAACAGGCTCAGCGCGGTTGTGTTCGCGTTGGTGACGGGAGCTGGCATGATCCAGCCGCTGGTGTCCGCCTGCGGGATCTGGGCGTTACTGATCGGCCCCAGGATCCCCATGAAGTTGAATGTGAAGTAGGGGATGTTGTTGGTAGACATGCTGAAGCTCACTGTGCCCCGGCCGCCCACAAACTTGTGCAGCACTCCGTCCCGGTGAATCCAGCAGGTGATGGACTCCTCGCCGCCGGTAATCGGGTTGTACGATACCGAGACGCCCACCTCTTCCGTCTCAGCAAAGCCGCAAGCGCGCAGTAAAGGCCCCCACTTGGGTGCGGTGCTGGCAGAGCCGGATCCGGCCAGCTCAACTTCCAGCTGCAGCTCCACATGCTTTTCGCCGGCAACCTCTTCGGAGTTACCAAAGTGGCCTCGAATCAGGTTGCGCTGGATGTTCTCGCCAGCCAGCGGCGTCACCTGCACGGTGCGCGCCAGGATAGCGTTAGCCGATTCGGTCGGCGCTGCATCAGTGCCGTATGTGGTCTCTACGCTTGCCAGCACCACGCGCCGGCGCATCTTGAATCCAGACATGCGTTACTCCTTCTTCCCGGAGGTCTTCTTGATTCCGTCGTCCCGGGTCTCCGGCTCGGCGGTCTTGGGTTTGGGCGCGCCACCTTTGGCCCGCTGGTACTGCCCGCCGCGTTGCGGCAACTTCACACGTTTACTCATGGCGTCCACCAATACTCCGTTCGAAATGCATCTACCCAGTACATGGCGTTGTCGCTCATAGACAGCAGCTGGCCGCCATGCCAGGCCACCTCTGTGTCATAACTCAGCACCGGAAGCGTGAAATAGTCGTACCAGCTGCGGCTGGGCGTTGATGTGCCGAACGGCGGCGGCATCCAGTCCACCAGGCGCTGCAGAACCGGCCTGCGCACTCCTGAAAGCTGATCAACCATGGGGCCGCCCAGGGGCTGGTTGCCCCGGCTAACCCCGGTAACCACCAGCACCTCAACCACAATCTTGTGCCTGGAGCCCTGCGTCATCGGCACAACGGTGACCGCCTCACGGCCAGGAACCACCACCACAGAGGGCAGCGTCCTGGATTTTCTGGCCGCATCAACGTCGGCCGCCAGTGACGCCTGCACTTCAGCGGTCGAAATCCTTTCAGCCCAGGCGGTCAAGTCCAGCATCAGATAAACCCTTTGCTGTCTGCGCGATCCCACACGCGGCCGCCAGACTGGATTTCAGCGCCATCGTTAGAAGTGGGCTCGTCGCCAGCATCACTAACGCCCAGGGAAACCCGCCCCATAGACACCTGGCGCAGCAACTCAACCGCCGCCTTATAGCGCGTCTCCACCACCTCCGGGATGTGATCGTCGTGCAGGTGGTACCGAGCCATATCGGAGCACACCCGAACCAGAACGGTCGGGGTGCTTGTAAGTGGCAACTGGTACCGCGCAGCGAGATAACCATCTATCTCGGCGGTTGCGTCAGCCAGGGCGCGATCAAGCACGACGGCATCGATCGCTCCGGCATTACTCCGATCGGTGAGCTGAACCATCTCCCGCTCACTGAACCGGCTGATCATGTCGGCCTGGCTGGCGTAACTCATGCGCGCTTCACCCTGATATGCGGGTCAGCTTCCAGCAGGGCAGCAGTTTCCTCAGAGACCGCAACGGTTTGCGGCTCCTGGGTAACCACCACGCCTGCGCGGATCCGGCGCTCCAGCCGCGTATACACCTCCAGCGTTACCTCGCCGGAGGAGGTGCCATCCTTGGCAGGCCCCCGCTCCTTGCTCTTGTCGTCAGGCTGCTTGGCGGCAGACTGGTCGGTTTGCTTTTTCGGAGTGGCCATCAATTACCTCCTCAGCTCAGCCAGGGTGTTACCAGCAGCTCCGCAGAGTTCTGGTACACGTTGGTTGCGCCGTTGGCGTCGCGCTCGGCCTTCAGCACCTCAAAGCCGGCCTGCTCAAGTGTGGGCGGCACCACCAGCAGGGTCGGGCGCACGCCCATCGGGCGGCCGCCATCAGCCTTGAAGTTCATCATGGCGGTGCGCGCTTTGGCGTAGTTCTCCTTGGTGAGCGGCTGCTGGCTCTTGTACGCCATCTGCCAGAAACCAAAGCCAACGTTGGAGCGGGCCCGCACGCCGTAGCGATATTCATCGGCGGTGAACACATGCTCGTCGTCGTTCTTGGTCATCTGCTGCAGATCCGCCGGGATGCGCTCCTGGTAGATCAGCGGCTTGATGGCGCGACTGACATCCAGCAGGTACCAGGCAGTACCAGGATCAGTTGCCGGAATATCCTGGTTGGCCACCAGGGTAGCCGCGCCAGTGCCATCCACTTCGGGGTAAACCGGGTGCTCGTTGTCGAAGAAGTTCTGGCCGTCGTAGCACAAAGTGCTGCCGCCAGAGGCCAGCAGGGCAAATACCAGCTCATCGGGGTGGATATTGGCTGCGCGGCCCATTTCCTGGAACAGCATGGCGTAGGCGCCAATGTTGTCGTCTTCGATGTCGGTGCGCGCAACACCCACCGTGGACTCAAACAGCTTGTTGGTGATCTCGTAGCCGTGAGCCTTCATGTCTTTGATGACACGATCGCCCACCCACTCACGGAAAGTCGGGAACTGGCCCAGCCAGCCGTAGGTGTTGCCCTTGGACGAACTGGTCACCCGGCTGGCCACCATGTTCCACTTGGGGTCTGCCATGGTTTGACCAGCCTGGTACTCTTTCTTGAAGCTGGTCATCAATGCGGTAAGCAGTGACGGAGTAATGATCATGCCTTGGTCTCCTCAACCTTGACGCCCTTGGCTTTGAGGAACTCCTCTGGCGTCTGATTCATGTGGCGGCACACGGCCAGCTCTTCTTCGGTCAGCTGGTTGTCGCCCTGGGGCGGCTGCTTGCCGTTGGTTTGCTGGCCTCGCAGTGCCTCAATGGGCTGGGCGCTACCCAGGAAACCGCGCAGTGCTGCAATGTCCTTTTTGCCCAGGTCTCGGGCCCAGCTCTCCAGCGAGGGCATCAGGCGGCCATCCTCCAGGCCATCACTGACCAGCTTGTCCACTTCGCCAGTAGTCAGCTGGGTAGACAGCGCTGTCACGCGGTCATGCAGGTCATCGAACGCAGCTTTGGGCACATACTTCTGCGGGTCTGGCTTGCCCGCCTGAGCGCGAAGCGCGGCCATGTCTTCATCGGTCTTTGCGGCTTTGTCCATCAGTGCCTGAACAGCCGCTCGAACCTGCTCAGGGGTGGCGTCTTCGCCCAGCCCGAGCAATTCCAGCAGTTCTTTATCCACGGGTTTGGTCTCCTCGTGTGGTTGGTGCAGGTAACGGGCAGCCGCCACATCGGCGATCCCATCAATGGCCGGGTTATTGGTCACCGCCGCCATAAGCAGCTCGGTAACCACACCGGAATTCGGGTCAAACTTGAAAACAGGGGAAAGGTAGCGGTACTCATCGCCAGTAATCAGCGCGGCGGCCCGCTCAGTCCAGCGCACATCCACGGCGTACAAGCCGTCGCCTTCGCGCCACTCCAGCGTGGTGAACCAGGCAGCGGCCGGAGCCGGGTTGCCGGAGGTCTCGGCGTAGAGGGTCTGGTGCTCGTAATCGATCACGAACGGGGTCTGGCGCTCGGTGGCCAGGGCCACCAGCCGGCGCGCGGCGTCAGCGTCCAGGCGCCAGCCTGCCACTCCCTCGGGGCGGCCGTCCCGGGCACGGAAAACGCCAGCCGGGAACAGCTGGATCTCCGATCCGGGCTTCCGGAGCCGGGTGGTGCAGGCAGCGATGTGAGTGCGGGGTGATGTTTTCATGGGGCCAGTTTGGGAGCTGGCGCGCATGGCAGGAACGCGAATGGATTCGGGCAGTGATCCGGAGGTGGGCGCGGGAGGAAAATTGCACCTGGCGACGGGGAGAATACCCCTACGGGGTGGAGCGGCTCAAGTATTGCGCGTTAGACACGCGTTAGAATCGCCGCCAGCATGCCTATCTGGTTTTACGTGCCCCGTTGGTGCTAATAAGGGTCAGAATCGATTAGAGGCGATCTGAGGCGGTCACTCAAAAGCGCCGGCAAGATGCTCGGCAGCGATCTGCAGTATATCGCGTTCATCCTCCGGCCCGATACCCAGAAACGGGCGGGCGGGGATATCGCCCCAGGGGATGGGGCCGCCACGGCTGGTGGTGCCGAACTCGCCCTGCTTGGCGCCGAAGTGGTGAGTGGGCCCGTAGACCACATTGGTGCCGATCTGGGCGAAGTCCCGGCCGTAGTCGGTATCGATGGAACTGCGCAGGCGGCCGCTGTCCTGCAGTAGGTCACCGCCCTGGCGGTACGGCCGCAGGGCCAGCGTGACCTCCGAGAGTGGATCCCAGGCCACGCCGGTGGCCGGGTCGGATTCGGTGGCGAAGGCGCGGGCGGTAGCCTCTTCCAGCACCCCGGCGATCCGCTTCATCGCCGGGGCCGGATCCTCCACGCGATTGACCAGGCGATTCAGCGCCTGGAGCACCTCATCACTGTTGTGGGTGATCTCGATACGGCTCATGACTACAGCAGCCCCTCCAGCGTTCCTTCCAGCAGTTCGTACCGGGCGCGATCCGCAAGCTCGGTAATGCGCACAACAACCGGCTGCAGGTTCGATGCCAGCGGCGCAGCAGAGGTGCTCGCCAGCGGGTAAGGGGCCCGGATAACGCTCACGGTGCTCTGTTGTGCCGCGCCAGCCACATACACCAGGGCATGATCAGCCGAATCCCACAGGACCGCCTGAGGGCGGTGCAGCAGCTGCGGGATGGCCCGCCAGAACTCCAGGGCGGTGATGCCGCCCTGAACCTGGGCGCGGCGGAGAATCTCGCCCTCGGAGAGCGCCATAAGCCGGCCCGGAGCGCTACCGGTAAGGCGAAGCACTGCATCTGCCAGGGCGTCCGGCAGCAGGCCGGCGGCGGCCCGGCCCTGGCCGGTGGTTTCGCCAGCAGCCACCTGGTCCACCCACCGGGCGAAGCTGTCGTTGCGCAAGTCGCTACTGTTGAGGTCCCGGATCACCTGGGTGCGTACCTCCGAGTTACTGATCTGGCCGAGCTTCTCGGCAATGCTTGCGTCCGTGCCGAATGCGCTGGCGCCGGGGTTGTGGCCCCAGCCCAGATCCGGGCTCATGGTGCGGCCATCCGGCAGGGTGACCACCGGGTGATTCACGGTCATCACCTCGCCGGTCTGCATGTTGGTGCCAGTCTCCCGCGTGACCATCTGAATGTAGTCCGCGCCGCTTTCGACCGTTAGACCCTCCCGCTGCAGGTTGCGCTCGGACAGATTTCTAACGCTGCAGCGACAGCCCCAGCCGTTGGGCGGGTAGATGAACTGCCAGATGGGATCATCCCACCGGAACACCTTGCCGTGCAGCGCGGCGTGGCTTGGGCGAGTGCGCGAGTCCAGGATTGCCTGGTACATCCAGTACGGGCGATCGTCCACCAGCGCCAGCTGCCGGCGGTACCGGCCGGCCATGTACGCCGTGGAGGTGTTGGCCCGGAAGATAGTCTTCAGCCGGTGCACACTCCCCAGCTGAACTTCCCGCTCATTGCCCTGGGCGTCTATCCAGGTCTCTTTCCCCCACCAGCCCTTTTTCTTCAGGGCCGGCGCCAGGCGGTTGACGAACTCGCGTTCGGTTATCCCTTCGGAGATCGCCGCATCGGTGGCCTCGCGGATATCTTCCAGGATATCCATGCGCATGGCCTTGGCCACGGTGAAGGCCTTGGCGTGAGCGGCTCCGTCCATCTCCTGCCACTGGTCAGTAATTCGAAAGCCCTTGGCACGAAAGAACGCCACAGCGTCCTTCGGCTCCATGCTGAACGCGGCCAGCAGGTCTGCCTTATTCTTCTTCGGCATCGATGCTACCCCACAGCTCTACGGCAAACATGGCGCGCCTCAGGCGCTCCTCCAGCCCAGAGGTATCCATATCCGGGTAAAGCTCGGCCAGCATGCCCAGCAGCACGTCCGGCCCTTGCTCGGCAGCCTCCATGATCGGCGCAAGCACTGGCACCATCTCATCATTCAGATCGCCAGAATCCAGTGCGTCCAGCGCTTCGTCTACCGCCTGCAAATCCGGGGCGTCATCCAGCGGGTCACGCGCCTGCGCCCGCAATGCGGCAGTGGCCTGTGCGGCCACCGGTGCTGGCGTCGCAGCCAGCCGGGGCGTAAAGTCCAGCACTTCCTCATCTGCCTCCGGCTGGGGAATGCCCAGTTTTTCGTAGGCCCAGCGGGCCGGGATTCTCAAGGCCCGCCCCAGTTTGGGCAGGGCGTCTGCATACAGCTTGATGTCTTCTGGCTGCTCAGTCTCAAACACAAACGACGGCAGTCGTCGCATGGGTGTGTTGAGTCGCGTGAGCGGATCCACCAGGTGCTGGGTGATGGAGCGCGCAATCTGGCGGGCATCACTAACCAGGATGTCGTGGCGCACCTCGTTGTGTACCTGCCCCAGAGCATAGGCTCCACCGCCACTTTCGCTGGTCTGGCTGGTGAGAGTACCGCCCAGAATAGCCTTGCTCATGCTGGCCTCTGCCCAGCGCATCATAGCCATAAAGGGCTCGGAGCTGCCTTTGGCCGCCTCCTGGAACTCAATCTCCATGCCCTGAGGGATGATGCCGGCCGCGGCATGGCCGATGTTAACCACCGCCTTCATCAGGGTGGATTTCTCGGTGTCGCTGGCGCCGGCCGGATACTTGCCCAGCCGAAGAGGCAGGCCGTGAATCTCCAGGAACTCAGCCAGATCCCTGGCGGAGTAGTTGCGGAACAGGTACGGCCAGGCGAGGATGCGGGCCAGGCCGCCCCGCGTCAGGTAGCCAGATTTTGCTTTGTGCACGTGCACCAGCCAGCCCCACTGGCGCAGCTGCTCGCCACGGCCGTCGAGCGTTCGCAGCACCAGCGTGTCTCTGTCGTTCTGGGGCGTCATAAACCAGTCTGGCTGCCGGTAGTCGGCAGATTTCAGGCGCCACTGGCCCTCAGTGCGCTCCCAGTTGTACTCCAGGCAGGCATAGCCGTAGAGGATGGCGGCAGATGCGTCATACACGATCTCCTCCCAGTCCAGGGCCCGCACAATGCGCTCAATGCGGCTGGTCCACTCCTTCTCCTGGCGCGTGGCCTCTTCCGGAGGCCGGAGGTGCCAGTTCAGCCCCAGCAAAGCGCGCCGGCGCTTGCTCAGTTCCGAGAACAGATGGGCGTCTTTCTCCTCCATGTCTTCAGCCAGGCGCGCCTGGTCTTCCAGCCGGCCGCGTTCGCCATCTTCCAAAATGCGGGACAGTTTGGCCGGGGTCAGGCCGCGGCTTGGGTGGTCTGCAAACTCGCGGTACAGATAGCCAACACTGGCAGTTTGCGGCTCCACCGTTGGGCCGTTGCGGGTTTTTCGGGGCATGGGCTCCCCGCGGTGGTCAAGTATCTCTACCATGCGCCTGTCTCCTGAATGGGCAAGTCATCGTCGTCGCCCCAGCTGTTCTCTACGGCATCCCAGCGGCTTTTGGGGCTGGGCGCTGCGGTGTACTCAATATCGACCGGATCCTGCCGGCTGGCCGCGTAGGCCAGCGCCAGGGCAATGGCAAAATCCCCATGGCGCCCATCCTTGCGAGAATTGTTTGGCACTTTCGCCACGCCGTTGATGGTCTGCACGGCGCGCAAGTCGTCTACCAGGTAACTGTCTGCCGGCATCTCCAGCATTCCGTCTTCAAAGGCAGCCTTCAGGGGCGGCATGTTCTCCCGGTACCAGCCTTCAGACAGCATCACCTCCTGCACCCGGTGGCCGCCGTATGCCTGGGCAGTCACTTCTGCCAGGTAGGCGCCGTTACCGGTCGCATCCATTGCGCCGCCCTGCAGGCGGGGCACTCTGTCCAGGATGTAGTGCAGAATCTGTCGCTGCTGCTCAAACGGCACGTTGGCCAGCTCCACCACAAAGGGCGTTCGGCGCACCAGGTCCTGGCCGATCAGCAACGGCACAATCACCGTGAGGTCCATCCGGCGGGCAAAGTCTTCGCCAAAGGCCAGCCAGAGATCCGGCGGCAGGTTCATCAGTAGCGGTTTCAGGTGCTCTTCGCACCAATCCCGGATTTCGGCCTCACGCATGGCCGTTGGCCACTGCTTGAATGCGTCGTCCAGCTTCAGGCGCAGCACTGGGATGTCTTTGCGGGTTCTGTCCTCCACCAAGGCCCTGGGCAGCCAGTTGCCAGAGCCCTCGGCAGGTATGGCGTCCAGCTCTTCGTCTGCGGCTGCGCCGTAGAAGTCGTAAACCTCTGCCACCCATGCATCCTCGGCGGCTTTGGTCCAGGGCTTGCCCAGCCGCATACACACCCGTTCATACAAGCCCTGGGCTACGGCCTCCTTGAACGTGATCCGCTGCACCGAGCCCTTACGCCGGCCGGCGCGGATGTCGTTGATCAGCAGATTGAAGGGGTTCTTGTCGCCATTGTGGGTGCTGATCACGCGGACCTTGCCGCCCCAGATCAGCAGCGCCAGTGCGGCCTTCAGCAGTTCGCCGAGCTGGTCGTGGAACGCGGCCTCATCGATGACCACCACGCCCTGCTTACCCCGAAGGTTTGCGGGGCGACTGGACAGAGCCACAATCCGGTGGCCGCTGTCGGGAAACCGGATGGTGAAGGTCTTGATGTGCTTATCGTCGCTGTCGTCTTCCCACAGGCCCTCTTCCACGGCACTGGCCGCGTGGTTAAAGACTCTGGCCCACAGGGCGCAGGCCTCCACGTATTCAATGGCCATGTCCTGGTTGTAGCCGATGTAATACACGTTCTGGCCGCCGGCGCCCTTGGCCGCCGCTGCGATCAGCACATCGTCGGCAGACTCGGCCCAGGTGAGGCCCGTTCGCCGGCTCTTTTCGCTGACTTTCAGTTGGCTGTCGTCAGCAATCCAAGCCTGCTGATAAGGCAACAACACCGGCGGCGGAGCGTCGGCGTTGGCGGCTGGAACGTTAGAAAGCGGGTTATTTGGCACTACGCAATCCCCAGTAATTCCCGGCGCAAATCGTTGACCACCTCGGCAGACAGGCCGCCTCGCTTGGCGACTTCTGCCGCTTTCTCGGCGGCCTCACGGGCCACTTCCTTGCGGACCTCCCGCGCCCACTTCTTCTGGTTGATGGTCATCCGGCCCAGATCAGCGAGGGCATGGCTAACGGTGGCCATATGCTTGGCGGCCTTCTCCGGCTCGTGCTCAGCCTTGCTGAGCGCCAGGGTGATCTGCATCAGCTGGTTTTGAACCATCTGGGAGGTGGCGCCCATCAGCGCTCCTTTTGAGTCTTCGTCAGACTCTGCCCAGGCCTTGGCCATCTCGGTGCTTTTGCGCACCGCACTCATGGCTTCGTCGAACTCTTCCTGCAGGGCGCTGCCGTAGCGGTGCACGGCGGAGCGCGAGAGCTTAAAGCCGTTCTCGGCCAGCCACTCGGTCAAGGCTTCGTAGCCCTGAAAACCGCTGGTAACCAGCCGTTCGTTCAGCTCGTCTCGCAGTTCCTGGGGCAAGTCGTACACCTTTGAGCGCGGCGGCATGCTTATACCTCCGGCCGGGGCGCAGCAACACCGGGCTGCCTGGCGCGGCCTTCCGCCACGTCATTGCCTCGGGTGGTGAGGGTGATCAGCCAGCCGGCCCGGGGCTGCTGGCACATAACCAGTCCTTGCTCTTCAAGCCAGGACAAGTCGCTGTGCAGCAGATCCTTACTGACGTGATGGCCGTAGTTGCCGGCCAGTTCGTCGTTCAGGCTGTACTCGTTGGCGGTGAACATGTTGCGCCGGGAGAGGATCCGTAAGATCCCGAGCCGGCGGCCTTCGGTCTGGAAGTCCTGGTAATTCACTGGCCCTGGCCTCCTTTGTTGTTGAGCAGGTACGTGTTAACCATCGATAACTGGTGAGAGAGGCCGCGCATCTGGCCGCCCACTGAAGATAAATCCTCCGCCACGTCGTTCAGGCGGTCGTAAACCTTGGATAGGTCGGCGTGGGTTGGCGCATTATCCATGCGACTCTCGAACACATCCTGCCGGCGCTCCGCCCGAGAGATTCGCTCTTCCAGGCGATCCTGCGAGTCTTCCAGGTCCGTGCGAACTTTGTTGATGGCGCTGGCGTTGGCCTTGGATTTACTCGTGAGGTGTTGGTATACCCCCAGCGCCACCAGGCCGCCCAGCTGGGCAATGTCCAGGGCCAGCTTGGCGTAGGAGGCATCAAACTGCGAAAGATCCATCAACGGTGCCTCCGGTCGTGGTCGTTCTGACAGTCTACGCAACGCACTGCCCGAGGGTTGGCGCTCAGCCTGGCCATGGCTATCTCGTCGCAGCAATCAAGGCAGAACCGCCGGCCGCTCATCTCCATTGGCGGCTCAAGGTGGCACTGCATGGCCTGCTCAATGCCTGCTTGGGTCAGGCGTTCGGTGAGGGCTTGCGCCTGCTCAAACTGCCTTTCATCCATGGTGTTAGCCCTTCCCTTTGACGAGCTTTTCTAACAGACCACTGCCGGTGGCGTGCTGGGTGATCTTTTCGGCAGAGCGGCCAATTACGTAGCCACCCAGGCCCAGCTTCATCAGCCCGAAGAGCGAGAGAATGGACTCTTCAGAGAGATTGGGCGGGGTGTAGCCGAACCAGTAGCCGCCGATCAGCACGCCAAACCAAAGCATTGTGAGCGGCCGCCAGTTACGCTGCAGCCAGCTTTCGCCTTTGGCTTCTGCCTGCACCACTTGGCCCCGCGTCTCGATGCGGGCTCGTTCCAGGTCTGCCTCCAGCCCCTTGAGCTTCAGCAGTGCGGCAGGATCCCGGCGCAACTCGGCCTCAATGGCGTCCGGCGATTCCTCGACGCCCAGGGCCTTGGCGATCAGGCCGCCAACGGCCCCGCCGGAAGGGCCACCCAAAGCCGCGCCCAGCATGGGCGCGGTGTTCGAAATCAGGCTTTTGACGCCATCCCAGCTCCAGCCCATCAGGCCACCATCCTCAATGCGTCTTCCACTGAGTGAATGCCATACACGTACTGAGTCCGGCCCGGTTTGCGCACGGCGGTGAGCAGTTGCCGGCGCGGCTCTGCGCCCGGTTTGGCCATGCCGACGTGTACCCACTGGCCGAACTCGTGAATGACCTGGTCAAAGGGGATTTCGCTCTCGGCAAACCACTGGGCGACCTCCAGCGGGCTGCGCCCGACCACGGAGATGTCCGCCGCGCAGCCATGCACGTGGGCGCTGGTGCGGCTGCCGCCGATGGCGGTGTTCAGAGCTTCAGGACGGTAGCCGGAGCTGATAAAGATCGGTCCGAGAGCGTCCCGGGCCGGCTGCAGCGCCACGCAAGCCAGGTGTTGAAGGTTTGTGAACACCTCGCTTCCCTCTGGCGCCTCAATCTCGATGCCAAGGCGGGCGGCCGCCTGGGAGCGGGTGAACTCGTGAAGATAGAAATTGGGAGAAAGCTGTATTTTTTTCATGCTCCCAGAGTAGGGAGCGGGCCGGGAGGCGGGAACCGGAAAGGGTTCGGGGTGTTGCTTGGGCGTGAGCAGGAGAACAATACGGCAGGCTTGAAAGGTTGGCAAGGGGCGGCGCGCGCCCCGTCTCACTCCTGAATCATGGTGAGCACGCCGCTCTCAATGAACGCGATACGATCATCAAACATGATCTGCTCCACAACCATGTCTTTGGTGATAGTGCGTTTTGTGTTGTTTGGCTTTCCCCATGCAAGGTAAACGGCTGCCTTGGGTGAGCCTATGGGAGCCTCTCCGCTAAGCAGTCGCTCCCGGCGCTCTTGGTTCATTGTCGCCATTGCTTTTTTCAGGGCGGCGATAGCAGCCTTTATCTCCGGGGTGTTGCGAGCCTTTTGGCATAGAGACTCTATATCTGCCTTTTCCTCGAACGCTCCGCCAGCAAGTGCTACGGCGCACGCATGACGAAAAGCCGGCTTATCCTTCTGGATTTTCCAGTAGAACGCATCCTCTTCGGTCATTTCTGACCAATTGATGCCGGGATCAAGGTCAGAACTCTCAGCCACGGCGTGGAAGGACAGAGCAAGCCCAAATACAAATACTGCCAAAAACTGCTTCATAGCCTTACCTCCATTGTTTGGTCTTAACGATGGCTCAAAAATCGTAACCGGTAAACCCACGACTGGGTGCGCCCATGCTACCGGCGCCTTTTGCGGTCGGCGCCGCTCAGCCGGGCTTTGTTTTTTATGGCGTTCAGTCTGCGGCGCCAATCATCTCGCTCCGCCTCATCTTCGATTCTACCGAGCCAGGCGCGGATCTCTGGCGGGCGCATGGTGCGAATCATTTGCCAGGCCCTGTGCCAGCGCTGCTTATCTTGCTCAATCTCTGCGCGCTGACTGTCTGGCATGGTGGCCAGATTCATTCAAACAGGTCTCCCTGGTTGTCGTCTTCCGGGTTGGCGTTCAAGATCTTCATCACCTGCCGATCGGTCAGCTCGTACTTCAGCGCCAGCTCGGACAGCTTGGCACCGCCATTCCGCTCCCGGCGGATAGCGCGGTTGCGGATCTCGGTCTTCAGGTGCTTGCCCCTGGGCACTTTCAGTCGCTCGCCGGCCATATACTCGCTGAGGGTTTGGGCGGCCTCTGCGCCTACGGCGTCCACCAGCGGGTGGTGGTGAGGCATTCGCTGGGGCACCCAGAACTCGGTGCCTCCAAATGCGTCCATCAGCTTCAGCACGGCAGGCAGGCCAATAACCTCCGCAAGATCGGCCATGGAGGCCGGCAGCAGTTCAGCTTCAGCGGTCATTTCTTCACCTTATACTGGTTGGGGTCTACACCAAGCCGGCGCATATGGGCTTCCCACTTGCGCTGGGCCTCCTCGGGGCTTTCCTCCATGCCCTGCTTTTTCTCCGTTACCGTCGGCCGGCCGCCATCTGCCTCGGCGGCTGGCCTGCGGGCGTCAGGTGCCACGCTGGCCAGCACCTGCTTCAGGTAGTTGTGGTTCTTGAGCGGGTGGTTTTCGCCTCTCTGGCGTTTCTCATGCAGGCTGCGGACTGTGTCCTGCAGTGCCGCCACCAGGCTGTCACGGTCGGCAATGGCCAGCGCCTCCTGGGCCAGCTTCAGGGCTCGGGCATTACTGAGGTCTGACTTTGCAGGACGAAACAGCGCCAGGTATTGCACCAGCGGCCTAGCCAGGGGCCGACCGAGGCCGGACAGCAGGCCCAGCAGCTCACTGCCGGCGTCGTCCTGGATCAGCGCATCCAGGTGCAGGTGGCTATGGCAAACGGGGCAGCGGCCTAGTTTCATATTTCCGCCCCTTTCCGGTGCTCTTCCAACCATTGGTCCGAGCCCATGTAGTGGGCACACAACCGAGCCAGCATCCTCCTGTTTCTTCGCCAGTTCTTCGGCAGGCCAGAAAACTGTTTTTCTGCGTCTTCAAGCGTTAGATTCTGATCTTTCAGACAGCGCTCTAACGCACTCAGCAGGCGGCGCTTCTCCAGCTCTACATCGAGGGCGGCAATCACGCCGGTGTGCTGCTCAACCGTTTTCAACCAGGCCACGCGCTCGATCTTGTATTGCCGTTTGGCAATCGCATCGGCGTAGCTCCAGGGTGCCTTCAGCTCTGCCAGCAGGGCCTCGATCTTCTGCAGCATGGGCTGGGCGTCCAGGTTGTGCGGCTTGCCTGGGTGCTGCGCCACGCGCTTCCGAGGCTTCGCCTTGAAGCCGCGCTCCTTCATGTGCTGCACGATCTTGTGCAGCTCGGCCACGTTGCAGTCAGAGCAGGAGCGTTTGCCGCCGGTAACGGTGGCGATCATCTGGCGGTATGTGTCTTCGTCCAGGGCCAGCTCTTTACGGGCAATGTGGATCTGGGCGAGTACGCCTTTGCGGTTGCTCATTGGCCTGCCAGCTCCTCACGCTCCATGATTTCCAGATCCGGGAAGTGCTTTTTCAAGTGTGTCACGGCGGCACCTTCGGTCCCAAAGTCCGGAACAAACCCAATCACCCTGGGCGTCACCATTCGATCAGCTTCCTTTTTCCCAAAAGCCCTTTTGAACTGGTTGTACCCCTTCCTCCTGTACATAGCGCGTTTCAACGGACGCCAGAATCGGGCCTCCGAATGAACTGGCTTGCCGTCCTTCTCCTCGGTCCACTCGCCTCTTTGGTAGTCGTCCACGTAAACCACCACAAAGATTCGTTTTCCGTCATGAACCTTTCTCAGGGTTACCTTGTGGCCGTCAGCCCTGAGATTCACAGATCCGCCCAGATGCTCCAGTCGACTCTTAATCTCGTTCCACTTATCCATAGCTCGACACCTCGGCGTTTGTCAGGGGACTAAACTCACAGTCCAAGGCGACTACGAAGTTTGCCCCGCCAAAATGGTTTTCCCCTTTGAGGGTTTTGCACCACGCCTCAAACTCGTGGTAACCGCGTATCTGGCAAACTCCCTCGAAGATGCCGCCGCGACAGTATTCATATCTGCAAATGGTTCCTACGGGCGGGAAGCGCCCTGCAATCCACTCTCTTTGACTCATGCATCCTCCGATTGGCTGCTCATCAGTACCGGGCCACCACGCCCGGCAGACGCCCCGACTGGGGCGTTTCGCTTAGTGGACTTTTCCCTCAGGTGAACATGAAGCAACTGATGGAGACGGCTACTACGGCTCCGAATGCAACGCACCAGGCGGCTTCTTTTCTGGCGAAGTACTTGCCGGCATTGAACCCACGAGCCCAGGCTTTGTCCTCCGGGGTCTTCGCCAGATCCACGCGCAGTTCGTCAATTAGTCGCTCCATGTCAGGCATCGTATTTCCTCGCTTTGGCTGCTCATCAGTACCGGGCAACCACGCCCGGCAGACGCCCCGGAGGGCGTTTCGCTTATTCTTCTTCCACCTCATCAACGCTGAAGGGCAACTTCCCAAGGGTATCCAGCGCAATCCCGACGCCAAATCGGATTCCCTTGGCAATGTCACTGTCAGGCTCGATCTCCTTGTCACCGATTTTCAGTCGAGCGTCTTTGTGGTCCAGAATCAGCTGCAGGCTTTCAACTCGCTCACCGTGCCAATCCAGAAGCTTCTGCAAAAACTCATTCAGCTGCTGCGGATCGTCGATATCCATGTTTTCAGGCATTGCATGTCCTCTCGTTATTTGGCTGCTCATCAGTGCCGGGCCACCACGCCCGGCAGACGCCCCTCGCGGGGCGTTTCGCTTAGGAGTTGAGGGCGTCCTTCAATGCCTTGGAGGGCCGCAGCTTGGCGCTGACGCTGCCCGGGATGGTGATGGTTTCGCCGGTCTGCGGGTTGCGGCCTGGGCGGGCGGCGCGCTCCACTGGTACCAGTTTGCCGACACCTGGCAACGGCACTTCGCAGCCTTCGGCCAGGCGGTCCTGGATGATTGCGCCCAGGGAATCCACCACGGCTTCCATATCGGCCTTGCTGATCTGGTTGCTTTCGCGGCGGCTGTGGTGGCCGTCAATCAGGGCATCAATCAGGCTGCTTTTGGTCATGGTTTTCTCTTCGCGCGTCATGGTTTAACACCTCTTTGGGTTGGGTTTACGGGTTGGTTAAAGGGCCGCTACGTCGAGCGGAATTTGGCGGTAAGGCCCATCAGAGCCAGAGCGCTGGTAAAAGCGCAGGTAGCTCTTGGAGCCGGTGATCTGGATGGAATCCATGATGGCCTGCATGGCCTTCTGCCACTCGTCGTCCTGAATGTTCAGGCTGCGCAGGGCTAGGATGCGGCCGGTGTTGATCTTGCCTTCCTTATCGGTCTGGAAAGCGTGCTCTACCAGCGCCTGTACCTCGCTGCGGCTGCCCGCTGTCCAGCGGTGAATGCAGTTATCAATCAGCTCCTTGGCCACCTGCAGGCGCTCATCAAAGGCGATGTGGTCCGACACGGCGCGCTTGATCTGGAACTCGCCATCAAAGCTGGCCAGGGTCACGTTGCCTTTTTTGCCGCCGTAGTGGGTGTCGTACTCCCGGGCGCTCAGCTCCAGGAAGGCTTCCACTTCGCTGGCAACGTCTGCCTTGAAGCGGGCCATTTCCTCCTGCAGCGCTTTGACCTTCTCAATGACGTTGTGCACCAGGTCATCACGCAGCCGGTCGATGTCTTTGATTTGGTCCACCGGTACCCAGTGGCCTTTTGCGTTGCGGCGGAACTTATCCGCCTGGGCTACTTCGCTCATAACTCAGAACCTCACGTGGTTTGGGGTTGCGGACGGGTGGTGCGCTTGAAACAGCTCAGCCTGCCGCGTCTTTTGGGGTGCCTCAGGTGGCGCAGGGGCTCGAACGGCCGCACATTGTTGCGCGGCAGGTCGTCCAGCTCCCGGGTGATTTCTTCGGCCCGCTCTTGCAGGATTTCTTCCCGAATGAGCCTCACGCGGACCGTGGTTTGTGCTGGCATCAGCGGGAACGGAGCGCCCAACAGGTGCTCATACCGGGCCGGATCGGCCAGATACTGGTCCAGGCTTACGCCGTGTTTGTAGAGCATGTTGGCGGCGTACTTGTCGGCGTAGTGCTCCAGATAAGCAGTGGGGTGCATCATTTCTGCTGGCCTCCGTCCGGGTTGTTTGGGCAGTTCTGGCATACGCGCCATACGCGCATGGACATGGGGTTGTGAGTGGGCGCCGGGCGATCTCTGTATTCCCGGCACTGCTCGGTGCTGATATTGATGCCCTGGGCTGGGCAATGAATGCCGTCCAACGCTGCCAGTATTCGCTTCTCCATTCGGGCGGTGCTGGGGCTTGAGTAGCGATTGGCCAGCAAAAGGGACACCGCCGTGCGGCTGATCCCGATGCGATCGCCAGCAGCTGTGCGGCTGGAAGATTCAACTTCCTTGGCCAGTAGCTGAACCCAGTGGGGCGGTTGCTCGCCCCAGTTAGAGATATCCACTTTCCTGGTCATTACTCGCCTCCCTCGGTGGTTGCGTGGCGGCGGTAAACCACCTCCCCGGTGTTGGGGTCGTACAGCTGCTTCAGGCGCTGAATCATGGGGGCGCGGGGGCCAGTCCATCGACTCTGAATGAGGCGGTAGCGCGCTGGCACTCCGGGGCTGCCGGGGCGGACCGTTGCCAGGTACTCGGCGCCAACCAGCATGATGCAGTAGTCTCTTGCAGTGCTTTCGGCCACCGGAAACTCCGGAGTAGAGGCTGCCTGAGCCAAATCCCGGGCGGTAAAGTCGCCAATGATTTTGATGGTGCGCCACATCTGTTCACGGCCTCGGCCCTGGGTAACTTCGGTGCCGTCCTTCCGGACGCGAGGGGCTTCTATTCCGCAATCCTTCACGAGCTGGTAGGTCGTTGCGTACCCTGGATCTTCATGACGCTTCTTCAGGTACCCGGCGGCCACCAAACCGGTGATGTAATCGCGCACGCGGCCTTTTGGACTGCCGCCCGACGTGAGCTGCCAAACGTCTCTCACAGTGAAGTGGCCGGCGCTTTTGTGCAGTGCGCGCATGCTTTCCCACATGAACTGCCGATCGCCTTTTGGGCCCTGAGCCTCTAAATGAACAGGCTTGCGAGTGACTGCCATGCTTACGCCCTCCGCGCCGGTGGCTGGCCGGTGTGGATGTTGCGATCGCCCCAGACTTCCAGATCAACACGCGTCCAGTTGTTTGCCAGGGCCTCGCTGTAAATGCGGTAAAGGTTAACGGCTACCCGGCGCAAGCAGCCCTTCACGCGGGTGCGCACCATGTCCAGCAGGTCGTCTGCAATTTCGATGTCGGGGTAGCTGGATTGCGCCAGTTCTTGCACGTCATCCAGGCTCGCAGCTTGGGCGGGCACCCATTCCAGAACCCGGTTGTGCAAGCGCTCAAGGCGGGCCATGGATGCGGGCACGCGCTCTTCGCCGATCAGAATCAGGGTGCCTTGGCTGGCGTTGTAGATGTCGGTCAGCACGTTAGCGGCGGTTTTGTCGATCACGTATTGAACGTCATCGATGATGATCGGGCGGCCGGAGCGGCTAAGCTGCTCGGCCACTTGGTCAACCATCTCGCTGAGGGTTTTCATAGGGATGATGCCCATCTCGCGAAGAATGGCGGTCAGGAAGGCCTTCTTCGTCCAGCTTTCGCGGCATTCCACGTAATAGGCACGATGCAGGTTGGCCGCGTATGCCGCTGCCAGGCTCTTGCCGTAACCACTGGGGCCGTACATTACCACCAGGCCGGGCAGCTCTGGTGGGCGGTTAGCCGCGCTTTCGACGGCTCGGGCCAGCAGGCCGACATTGGTCAGTGGTACAATGGTATTGACGCTCATATAACTTCCTTTCGTTTGTTGCTTGGGTGTCATGGCCATGCGCTCACATGGCCCTGCGGGCGCTAACGGTTTTGCCGTTGGCGCTCGCATCCATAACGCGCTTGATGGCGCGGTATCCGTCGGTAGTGGGGTAGCGCTCCCACCACATCTGCTCTTTCTCGCTCAGCTCTTCCCCTGCCGTTACTCGCTTATCCAGCTTCTGCCACAAGCGGTACCGGGCCATTGGGTCTTCTGGGATCACAAAGGCATCTGTTTTGGCGGCTGCCAGAAGCTTGGCCTTTGCGCGGCCGGCCTCTATCTGGCGCTGGGTGTCGTCGTCGTTAGCGACAGGTTCAAGCGTGCGGATCTCGACATCTTGGCCAGTGATGGTTTTGGCCTTGGTGCTCAGGCGTGCCAGCTGGCCCTTCTGGCGCTTGTCGGCAGCGCGCTGAAGCATGGCTGTTGGCATGGCCTGCGTTGAGTTTCCATCGAGCTTGGCTTCGCCAATAAACTCGCCATCCAAGGTGTAGGTGCCAACGCTGGATGTGTCTCTGTAGTCCCAGGCCACCTTGATTTCTTCGCCGTGGAAATCGCGCAGCGCGTCCATGAAGTAGATGCCACCGTTGATGCGCACTTCGCCGCGATGAGTTTTGCGGACCTCCTGCGGGCGGGTTAGCGAGGCCACCAGTTCTGCGTCGGCAGTGATGGCTTCAAAGCCTTCCGCCTCAGCGCTAGCCCACGCCTCCATCGGGGTTTGCCCGCGCATGCGGCCTGTTTCCATATCGCGAATCTTTCGGAGCGCGGCGTGTGGTGTGTGGTTGTATTTCTCGACTGCGCTATTCAGGCGGTCAAAGAACTCCTGAAATGTCGGAATGTGAGCTGGCTTCAGTCCGTCTTTGATGGCCTTCCGAGACAGCTTGTGGGCGCGAGTGGCAGCCTGCTTGTCCATGTCTACGCCGATGTAGCTGTCAAACTCTTTGGCCAGGCGCACCAGAATGGTTCGGTGCGGGCGCTCAATGACGCCCCGGCCCTGCGAGTTGTAGGGCAGTGCGTGGGTGATGGTTCCACCCAGGCGATCAACCACTTCATAGATGGCTTCGTTCTTGAAGCCTGCCCCGTTATCCACATAGAACACGCTGAACATGCCAGCGTTTGTGATGCCGTGGCGTAGCGCATCCAGTGTGGCTACCGTGGATTCCGCAAGGTTTAGGGCGAAGCCAACAATGCGGCGACTGAACCAGTCCAGTATCACGGTTATTTCCGGGCGGAAGGCTTGGCCGGTGATCGGGTTGATCACTTCAGCGTCAAACGTGTGTCCGTCTGAAACCCACACATCGTTCGGCCACATGTGCTCTGTGCTGCGGCGCTTGAATGGCTGCATGGCCTTCAGCTCTTGCGGGCTCATGCGGCCCTTTTCACGGGCTTCCGGGCTCAGCTTTTTAAGCCACAGGCGCACTTGATCAATGGACGGATGCGGGGGCTCGGTTTGCTCTCGCAGCTGCTCAAATGCAGCGGCTATGCTCGGCTTCTGGGGGCGCTGATAAAACGCCAGAAAGGCAGGGCCCCAGGGCGGTACGGTCATATCTGCCTTTCGGCGCTTCGGCGCCAGGGCGCGTTCGCCGTGCTTGCGGAAATCAGACAGCCAGCGCTTCAAGGTGCGCTCCGAAAGAGTGCGGGTGGCCGTCTTGCGGTCGTTGGCCCGCACCATTCTCTCCGCCAGGTAAGGCGTTAGACCACCGCTGCGGGCAGCATCCACTAACGTTTGGACGGCCTTGGTTTGAGTGGTCACCTGGGCCAGGCGCTCAATCTCCCGAACAAAGGCAACGCGGGCAGTCATCACGGCCAGCTGATCTTCGTTCAGATCTTCATACCGGGCGAGCTCCCGCTCGGTATCGGGCTGGCGTGGTTCCAGCAGTTCGCCGCCGGTACCGGCACTGGTAAGAGCTCGCGCCAGAATGGCGTCTTGCGTTACCTGGGGGAGGCTGGAGAAAGCGTATTCCGTCGCTTTGCTGCCTTGCCGTTTGCGGCATTCTGCAGCCGTCCTCTCTAACGCCTTTTTACGGCCTCTCTCGGTCCCAGGCATTCCCGGCAGTCCGTCCAGCTCCGCTGCCGTGTACCATTCCTGAACCGGCAACACATCCCGACAGCTCATGCAGCACCTCCAGTGAATAGGCGGGGGCTCACACTTTCGCTATGGTTAGAGGTGCCAACCAAACCAACCAACAGAAAAGGAGCCCCCATGGCAAACAGCGACGAAAAAACTGCATATAAAGAAGGCATGAGAGATTTGCCCCCCATGGCCCGGGCAGCGATTGACCAGCTGCGTGAGATAACCAATGCCCAGACCGATTTCATTGCGCATCTCCTGATTGCTCTGGAGCGCAGTTCAGCTCTGAGTGATGCACAGATTCGGTCGATGCTTTCGCGCTGGCATCGAAGTTACGATCCCGTTCCTGGATTTGACGAGCACGCTCAATTAGCCGCGTCAATTGAGAGCACTCTCGACGATCTGCGTGCGCTTGAATAACTGCCGGATCTAGCTTCATTCCTCATCCCCCATCAGACGCTTCAATTCCTTCATCTCGTGCTGCAGCTTGTCTTTCATCTGCTGCAGCTTTCCGTACTGGGCCGCCAGGGCTTCGCGCCCATAGGCGACCCGGCCGCCACGCATGTGAACCATCCAGTCTGTGAAGGCGTGCGTATGACAAACCTCTTCCAGCAGCGGCACCCTATATAGGGGGATGTTGTGTTCAGCGCGGGCGGGGCTGGACCAGGCATCCAGCATGTGTTTTGAGACGTCATCACCAGACAGCCGGCTCATCTGCATGGCAATCTCGTGTCGATCTTGCGGGCAGTGCTTCAGCACGGTGGCCACCAGCTCGCTTACCTGGGCGGCATAGTTGCCGCTGCCTGGTGTCGGGTGTACCGGCCGAGGAACCTCGAAGAGGTCAATCGTGGCGGTGTCTTTGGCGCGTCTCATGGTTATGCGCTCCGAGCTATTTGACAGTGCGCGATAGCGTTAGATTCGGTAGGCTTATGGCCTACCATTGGTTTGCGCTCTCCCATGTTTGGGCGCTCGCGAACCGGAGCGCCGTCCGGATGCCAGCGGTCGGGCCAGATATCCCTGGGAGCCATATCCAACTTCCGGGCAATGGCCCGCTCAACACGCGGGTACCGGACGCGCTTAACGTTAATGACAGCGTTTCTGCCGACTCCCAGCTCCCGGGCAACCAGGGCAAGGGAAGATCCGCGAACTCGGAGCTGGAACTTAATCCACTCCCAGCGCAGCTCGGGATCGGTAGGAACTTTGGTTTTCATGGCGTCACCTCGGTGGCGTTTTTTTGGGTTGTCTATCGTGTCCATGAACATAAACATATCCCAAACTTGGGATGCTTACAACCCAAATATGCTAGTTCCGATTCTCAAAATCGGACTTATCCAACCCAAAAACGA
The DNA here is from genome assembly GCF_056859535.1 of Marinobacter sp. L-46. Lineage (NCBI taxonomy): Bacteria > Pseudomonadati > Pseudomonadota > Gammaproteobacteria > Pseudomonadales > Marinobacteraceae > Marinobacter > Marinobacter sp. L-46. The sequence continues at coordinate 28,364 of NZ_JBSXOP010000090.1, read as the reverse complement.
AATAATTAATTAAATACAGGCACTTATATGGAATCGGAACTTGGCAAATTTGGGAGGGACGAAGTTCCGAATCCCAAAGATGGAATCGGAACTCGCATTGCTGAGGTGGCAGCGCACTTTGAAAGCAGGAAGAAGGCCGCAGATGCCGCAGGTGTATCACCTTCGACTTTGATGCGCTGGATATCAGGTGAATCAGTGCCGGTTTTCCAGCAGCTTGGCCAATTCGTTTCAGCTGCGGGGTACTCTCTCGACTGGGTTTTCAGCGGGAGGGGCACAAAGAAACTGGGCGAGGGGTCAGGCATAGTTAGAGGCTTGGCCTCGCCTGGAGGCATGGAAGATTACGCCTTTGTGCCTTTATACGATGCCCAGTGCAGTGCAGGAGCCGGCTCGTGGAACGAGAACTCCAGGGTGCTCACACACCTGAGCTTTACCAGGTACAGCTTAAGGAAGCAGGGCTTGACGCCGGATCACCTCTCAGCGATCCGCATAGATGGCGACTCAATGGAGCCGGTGCTTAATAGTGGAGACACCGTTCTGATTGATCACACCAGGACAGCAATTGAGGGCGAGGGTATATACGTGCTGCGGTTCGATGGCCATCTGTACGCTAAGCGCCTGCAACGCAACTTCGACGGCGTGGTGATCATAAGTGAGAATAAACACTACCAGCCAGTGACGGTGCCCAGGGACAGGCTGGATGAGCTGGAGGTGATTGGAAGGGCTGTGTGGTCTGCGGGGTGGCTGTGAGTTATCCTGGGCGCTCTTGACCGGTCGTGGCGCTATGCCAAATATCTCGCCGTTTTTGACGCCAGGAGTGTTTTTCGCGTTTTTCCCGATATGCGCTACATTTGGCACCTCTTTTATCCCGGCTGGCTCGAAATCCCTTCTGCTATCTCGTTTCCGCTCATTTTATCCCATTTCTTCTCGGTTATTCTTCTGGTGCCAAAGACACTGCTAATTCACAGTGTCGATCGTAGCCTGGAAGACGTTGAAGTATGTTTCCAGGTTTGCATCGCCTTGAGCCAGGCCGGCTGCCTGCTGGAGCCCCGGCAGAATCCGCAGCGCGAAAGAGCTGGAGTTTTCCAGCATCCGAACCACACCGCCACCTGGGGTCAGCATTGCAGCTCCAGCGATGTTGTTAAAGCTGGAGGGGATTGTACCGGATGCGCCACTTACGGTGGCTGGCAGCTGGTCAGCGTTGACTGCCGCCACGAAAGGCGTACCTGTAATTGTTCCCAGAGAGTGGCCAACGAACAGTACAGGTGTGGTCGGAGCCACTGGCACGCTTGCGCCACCAGGTAGCGGAAGCGCCAGTCCGGCCAGGCTGGCGCGCAGGTTCATCTGATCAACAGCGCTCTGGCGCATGTTGTCACGGGTATTCAGGAAGTTCGTCAGGTTGATGAACAGGCTGCCAGAGTCACCCTCGGTTGAGGTCATTGGGCTGGGTACACCTGGTTGCGCGGCGTAGAAGCCGAAGTGACGTTCTTTGCCATCCTGAGCGGCGATACCTGGAACGGTGCTGCCGGCGCTAGCCACGGTATTTTGGGCCGAGGCTATGAACTTAATGCCAGCGTCAAGGCCTGCGTTCCCTGTTGTGCCGCCGGTTAGTACGGTATCGATAGTCCCTTGAGCTGTGGCAGCATCTGCACCAGTGGCTTGCATAACAAAGCCTACGTTCAGCGTGCCCGCAATCAGAGCATCAATAGTTGCGTCGTCGTTAGTGAGAGGCAGGCCTTGCTCAATGCCTGCCTTCAACAGAGTTGATGCCCAGTCTTGTTGAGCTGCCAGGTCAAAAGGTGCAACACCGTGCAGCGGCTGATCAATGGCAACAACCGCATAGCCGTTTGCTGCCATGGCGGAGCCGATGGTCAGCGCAGTGCTTCGGTCAGTGGTGATGCCATGCTGGAATATCACTACACCTTTCAGCGTTGCGGCAGCAGGGTAGAGTACTAGAACCGGTGCCTCTACATCAGCCTGCTTTTTGGGGAACGGGAAAATGTAGTTTACTGCAGTTGACTTGCTGGAATCCGCTTGGGGGATTGAGAGACCGGCACCGTCAAATGCAGTGTTCAAAGTAGATGCAAGGGTGCTGTCCGCTACCCAGGACTTGGTTACCAGATCGGCCCCGGAGGTACCCAGATAGTACGGTAGCTTAACTGTGCCCTGTGCTGCCAAGACTGTTGTGGTAGAGCCGATTGCTGTCAGGACTTGACTCGCAACTGCTGAAACAAGGCCGACTGGCTGCGGTGCGCCAAGAGTAAAGTCTGCAGCGCTGCGGTTCAGTGCTGTAGGTGTGGGCAGTACGCCTGCGGCCGCAAAGTTAGAGGCCAGCGCTACAGCCGCGCAGTCAATAGCGGCATCGCCGCCTGCAGCGACTGCTGGCTCACAGGGGGCGCCAGCGCCATAGAGGTTTGCCAGCGCAGCTGCGGCGGTGGTGTCGCCCAGCGGGATGTTCGGGAACGCAGCGTAAGCACCGTCAACAACGGCTTTAACCGATGCATGATCTTTGGCGCCACCGGCAACAGCCTGCTTGGCTGCAGAGACCTTTACGAATGTTTCCAGCTGGTCCTCAAACCACGCAGCCGGTTCTGCAATGTACTGCAAAACTTTCTCATCGTTAGAGGTGGTGAACGCGTAGGTCAGGGCAATTTGGTCTGCAGTGATCGGGGTGCCAGCAGCGTTGGCATAGGCCAGAGCCATGGGCTCCCACAGGTTGTTAACCAGGGTGCGTACGGGTGCTAACGCGGAACTTAGGAGGCCTGCGTTCGGGTTGTCAGCAGTTCCCTCAGCCGTAATATTGGCGTAAACCGGGTCTTGAACAATGGCATCGCCGTTGATGTCTTTTACGCCAGTGGTTACCAGAACGACGTAACGTTTACGCGGCTGAAGTGGCTCCAGAGGAAGAATCCGGATTGCTGAAGTGCCGCTCAGAGTCTCTACATCTGCTCGCGCGAGGACTGCGGTGCCTGCCAGTGTTGGGGGCTCCCCAATTGATAGTGCCTGTACAGGGTCTCCGCTGGCGTACTCAAGTTCAATCAGATGAACTGTTTCACCATACACAACGGTTTCAGGGTCCAGCTGGCCATTAGTCTGAACGACCGCTGGCGCCACAGTAGAGGCGCCAGAGAGTTCATTCAGCGCAGTAGTTACTGGTGGTGTGCTGTCAGCAACACCAAAGGTTCCATCGCCTTGTTCGCGGTCGAAAATCAGGTCATTCGGCAGCGGCAGTTGACTGGTAGCCGGGTTAAAAATCGGCCAGGTCTTCCCATCAATGGAAGAATCTTTGTACTTCGGATCAGGGTTAGCGTTTTTGGTGTCGCTGCCGCTGTCAAAACAGCCAGTCAACCCAAGGGAAGAAGCCACGGCAAGACTTATTAGAGTTTTCTTGAACATGGGTGGAACCTTTTCCTGTTGTTGTTTCGTTATATCCGGCTTAGACGGAACCGGTCGGCCCCTGAATTCCGCTCTTTTGCCTGTTCTGCTTGTCTGTTTGGTTGTCTGAAATTGTAGCCAGCACGTTTAGCCAATTTCTGTAGCTTTGACTATAGCGACAGAGTGGCGAGTGTTGATCAGCCAAAAGTGTGATTCTGCTTTTGGAATCCCTCCTCGCACGGTTGGAGTGGCCTTCCTGAAAAATAGTGGGCTGTGAGGGGGTTGTCGAGTGGCCGGGTGCACAGAACCGTCGCTTTTAACAATTTGTTGCGAATATGAACGTAACGGGCCATAGATTTTGCCGTTTCAGGTAATAGCGCCGTTCGCCTTCCGTCGCATCACGCGCCGGCGGGAATTTCTGGTAAACTCTCGCTTCCTTTATAAGCATGGGCTGCTTCGGCAGCTCTGCGCACTTCCGATAATCAGAAAGCTGATGAGGCGACTATGACCACCGTAATCCGCCAGGACGACCTGATCGAAAGCGTAGCCGATGCGCTGCAGTTTATTTCCTACTACCACCCGAAGGATTTCATCCAGGCCGTGTACGAGGCCTACCAGCGGGAAGAGTCCCAGGCGGCCAAGGATGCCATGGCCCAGATTCTGATCAACTCCCGCATGTGCGCCCAGGGCCATCGCCCGATCTGCCAGGACACGGGTATTGTCACCGTGTTCGTGAACATCGGTATGGATGTAAAGTTCGAGTGCGACATGGCGCTGGACGATGTGATCAACGAAGGCGTTCGTCGCGCTTATACCCATCCGGACAACGTACTGCGGGCCTCTGTGCTGGCAGACCCGGACGGCAAGCGCCAGAACACCAAGGACAACACCCCGGCCATCATCCACTACAAGATGGTGCCGGGTAACACCGTGGAAATCCACGTGGCAGCCAAGGGCGGCGGTTCTGAAGCCAAGTCCAAATTCGCCATGCTGAACCCGTCTGACTCTGTGGTGGAGTGGGTTCTGAAAATGATTCCGCAGATGGGTGCCGGCTGGTGTCCACCCGGCATGCTGGGTATTGGTATTGGTGGTACCGCCGAGAAGGCGATGGAACTGGCCAAGGAAGCCCTGCTGGACCCGATCGATATTCACGACCTGCAGGCCCGTGGCGCCTCCAACCGCGCTGAAGAGCTGCGTCTTGAGCTGTTCGAGAAGGTAAACGATCTGGGTATCGGCGCTCAGGGCCTGGGTGGTCTGACTACCGTTCTGGATGTGAAGGTAAAAGATTACCCGACCCACGCGGCCAACAAGCCGGTGGCGATCATCCCGAACTGTGCCGCTACCCGCCACGCGCACTTTGTGCTGGATGGTACTGGCCCGTCCCTGCAGACGCCGCCAAGCCTGGACGACTGGCCGGAAATCACCTGGGAAGTGGGTGAGAATGTTCGCCGCGTGAACCTGGACACCGTGACACCGGAAGACGTGAAAGACTGGCAGCCGGGTGAGACTGTTCTGCTGTCCGGCAAGATGCTGACCGGCCGTGATGCGGCCCACAAGAAGATGGTGGACATGATCGAGCGGGGCGAAGAGCTGCCGGTGGATCTGAAAGGTCGCTTCATTTATTACGTGGGCCCGGTTGATCCGGTTCGCGAAGAAGTGGTTGGCCCCGCTGGCCCCACCACGGCTACCCGTATGGACAAGTTCACCGACACCATGCTGGAGAAAACCGGCCTGACCGGCATGATCGGTAAAGCCGAGCGTGGCCAGGTTGCCATCGACGCGATCAGAAAGCACGGCGCGGTGTACCTGATGGCCGTAGGCGGAGCCGCTTACCTGGTGTCCAAGGCCATCAAGGGCGCCAAGGTTGTGGCTTTCGAAGAGCTGGGTATGGAAGCCATTTACGAGTTTGAAGTGGAAGACATGCCGGTCACCGTAGCGGTAGATTCCCGCGGCAGCTCCGTGCACCAGACCGGCCCGGTTGAGTGGCACGACAAGATCATTGCTGCGAAAGCGGTTTGATCTGAGTCTTTGTTAGTCTCGGTGGCAGCCTTGAGCGTTCGGCTCAGAGCTGCCACTGAAATCAATTTCAAGGTTTTTCCTGCACGTTTCTTCTCTCCCGTCCCTAAAGTTTCCCAATTAGAATTCGCACTATAAATATAGTCAAAGCAGATTTTTTCAGCGCGATCTACATATTTTCTTTTTGCTGATTAGATGGTGTGCTAGTTTTAGCCTATGAGCAGATTTTCACGACACCAGGTACTCAAACGTTTGCAGGCTGAACTGCCCCGAGGCGGGCCTTTCGATTTGCCTGTGCTGGCCCGGTTTGGAGTTTCACCGCAGCTGGCGGCGCAGTATGCAGAGGCCGGTTGGCTTGTCCGTTTGGGGCACGGGGTCTATGCTTTCCCCAACGACGATTTTGATATCTTCGGCGGCTTGAAGTTGTTGCAGAACCGAGTTGCAGGGTTGCACATCGGCGGAAAGAGCGCTTTGGCGCTGCAGGGGGTTCGGCATAATCTGGGCAGTACGGAGAGCTGTGTGCTGTGGGGAGATAAGCGTTATACCGTGCCAGACTGGTTTACCTCCCGTTTCCCTTCACGATACTGCCATGCGCGATTATTTGAGTGGTCGGATAACGAGCTGGCAACAAAGACTCTCACCACGCCGCCGGGATTGCCCGAGCATGTGGTTGTCGCGTGTCCGGAGCGAGCGGTTCTTGAGCTTCTTTATGAAGTCGGTGTGAAACAGAGTCTAGAGGAAGCCCGTAATCTCTTCGATGGTCTGCGCTCACCCAGAAAGCAGGTTCTCGGTGATCTGCTTTCCTGTTGCACTAGCGTTAAAGCGGTGCGCCTGTTTCTTACCTGGGCAAGAGAAATTGAATTAGTGGATGTTGATGCGTTGTTGGAGGACTTTCCAGTTCGTGCCGGCAGTTCCTCCCGCTGGATGACCAGGCTGGATGATGGCACATTACTCAGCCTCAACCCCCAAGGATAGGGATTAGTATGTACAAAACATACGCTGACACGGTGCGCCTGTTATTAACAGTGGCGCCGGAGGTGTTTGCCAACGATATATTCGCGATGAAAGGTGGCACCGCCATCAATCTGTTTCTTCGTGATATGCCCCGGTTATCGGTTGATATTGATGTTGTTTATCTTCCGCGGGAGAAAAGCCGAGATGAGGCTTTGCGAGACGTCAACCAGCAGCTGGCGGCCATCAGTGAGCGCATCTTTAAGCTCGGGCTGCATGCGCGACTGATTCCTGCCCGAAATCTTGGCGATACCAAGCTGATCGTCGAAAGCGAAACCAGTCAGGTCAAAATCGAAGTCAACGTCGTCTTTCGTGGTAGCGTGTTGCCTCCAGAGCGGCGCCGGTTGAGTGCGCGCACGAGCGATCGGTTTAGCGTTGAATTCGATCTTCCCATACTGGCGCCTGATGAGCTTTACGGGAGCAAGCTGGTCGCTGCGCTCGATCGACAGCACCCTCGGGATTTGTTTGACGTTTGGCAGCTGTATGAGTCTGGCGGCATCACCGACGGGATGGTTGAGTGCTTTGTCGTCTATCTTGCGGGGCATAACCGCCCATCCCACGAAGTGATTTTCTGTAATGAGAAAAATATCGCCCATGAGTTCGAGAGGGCCTTTGTTGGCATGAGCGAAGTTGAATGCTCGCTAGAAACCCTGACTGAGACCCGGGCTCGTTTGCAGCGAGAGCTGGTTGTGAGGTTAACGGACTCACAAAGGAAGTTTCTGATTGGCTTGGCTCGTGCTGAGCCAGATTGGTCGCTCTTGATGTGTCGTCATGCTCAAAAGCTGCCAGCATTGCGCTGGAAGCTCAGTAACCTTGAAACGTTTCGAAAGAGACGACCTGAAGATTTTGAGGCGCAGGCCAGGGCGCTTGAATCGGGCTTGGGGCAGGTCTGAGTGGTTTCTAAGGCTGCCACTGAAAGTCTTTCATTTTTACCCTTCCTTTATATACGTCCACCCCTTCCAGTCTCAGTTTCTCGGTTTGAAGCTGGCAGGTTTCTGTGCCTTCAGGAAAAGCGATCTGGCCGTTGCTGCGGATAACCCGGTGCCAGGGGATGCTGTGGCCGGCGGGCAGTTTGCCCAGCGCCCGGCCAACGAAGCGCGCCTGGCGGCCAAGGCCGGCCATGGCGGCTACCTGGCCGTAGCTGGCCACTTTCCCTTCGGGAATAGCGGCCACTACCTGCCAGATTTTCTGCTCCTTTGTCGGTTCCTTTTCGGACTCGTTCATTCAGAGCTCCGGGTTTGGCCGGGTTACAGGCGCAGGGCGCCGTCCACTTCGATCATGCGGCCGGAGACATAGTCGTTCTCCAGGATGAATGCCACCGCGGAGGCGATTTCCTCCGGCTTGCCCATGCGCTTGAGCGGAATGCCGGCGGTCATTTTCTCCAGGGCTTCCGGCTTCATGGAGGCGGTCATTTCCGTTTCGATAAAGCCCGGAGCGATGCCCATGCAGCGGATGCCGTAGCGGGCGAGTTCCTTGGCCCAAACCGGAACCAGGGCAGACACGCCGGCCTTGGCGGCAGAATAGTTGCTCTGCCCCATGTTGCCGGCGCGGGAGATGGAGGCGATGTTGATGATCGCGCCCTGGTCGCCGTTTTCGATCATGCGGGTGGCGGCTTCACGGCCACACAGGAACACGCCGGTGAGATTGACGTCGATGACGGACTGCCACTGGGCCAGCTCCATGCGCTTTTCCAGCTTGCCGTCTTTGAACTTCACCAGCAGGCCGTCGCGCAGGATGCCGGCGTTGTTCACCAGGCCGTTCAGGTGGCCGAAGTCGTTGATGATGGCCTGGAAGGTGGCTTCTACATCATCTTCTTTGGCTACGTTGCAGACGTAGGTTTTGGCATCGCCACCGGCTTTTTTGCAGGCCTCGGCAGCCTCTGCCAGTTTGTCTTCCATCAGATCGATCAGGGCGACTTTGGCGCCTTTTGCTGCCAGGTATTCGGCCATGGCTCGGCCCAGACCCTGGCCGCCGCCGGTAATTGCAATCACGGAATCTTGAATTTTCATCGTTTGCCCTAACTAAGTTCACAGGTGGTTTTACGTTCTGTGTGTCTGCGTCGTTTTTATAGGAGGCATTTTGCCCGTTTTCCTTTTGCTTTTCATTATTCTGCCGGTGGCTGAGCTGGCCGTACTGATTCAGGTAGGCAGTGTGATTGGTGTACTGAACACCGTCGGGCTGGTGTTTCTGACTGCGGTGATCGGTGCCTGGCTGTTGCGTCAGCAGGGCCTGGCAACGTTGCTGAGGGCCAATGAGCGCCTCAACAGCGGCGAGCTGCCAGCCAGGGAGGTGGCCGAGGGGCTGATTCTGGCGGTAGGTGGTGCCATGTTGCTGACCCCGGGCTTTATCACGGATACCTTCGGGTTCCTGTGTTTGTTGCCTGGCACACGCCACTGGCTGGCAGCACAGGCACTGAAGCGGATGACCGTGGCCGGGCAGGTTCACAGCCGGAGTTTTTTCTATCAATCCCGTGATGCCAATGGCGACATTATCGAGGGCGAGTACCAGGATCAGACCCGGACAGACCGCGATCGCCTCGAAAAAAAGTGAAAAATTTTTCGTTCAGGGGTGTTGAAAACGTTTCCGGCAACCCCATTAACTCACCACAGATTCGTCTCAGGCTGAAAATCACTGTCTATCAGTGGCTTGGAAGCCGAGGCAATTTGTCGGGTCCGGGTCTCCGGCCAGACATTTTTAACATGCAATTGTCATTGCCACATTAATCTGACTATTGGAGAAACAGAGCAATGAAAATTCGTCCGCTCCACGATCGTGTTGTCGTACGCCGTAAGGAAGAAGAAGAGAAAACTGCGGGTGGCATCGTGCTGCCGGGTAACGCCAAAGAGAAGCCTTCCCAGGGCGAGGTTGTTGCAGTAGGCAACGGCCGTGTTCTGGATAACGGCGAAACCCGTGCACTGGCGGTCAAGGTGGGTGACACCGTGGTCTTCGGCCAGTATGCCGGTAACACCGTTAAGGTTGACGGTGAAGAGCTGCTCATCATGAGCGAAAGCGAAATCTACGGCGTGCTTGAGTGATCGCAACCGCGATAAGCACGAACGCTCATTAACCCGATCTGATTCAACTTCGGTTTAACGAACAGGAATAGAAGACATGGCAGCAAAAGACGTTAAATTCGGTGATAGCGCCCGCAAACGCATGGTTGCAGGTGTGAATGTTCTGGCAGACGCCGTAAAGGTAACGCTGGGCCCGAAAGGCCGTAACGTGGTTCTTGAAAAGTCGTTCGGTTCTCCGACTGTCACCAAAGACGGTGTTTCCGTAGCCAAGGAAATCGAACTGAAAGACAAGTTCGAAAACATGGGCGCCCAGATGGTCAAGGAAGTTGCTTCCCAGGCCAACGAAACCGCCGGTGACGGCACTACCACCGCAACCGTTCTGGCCCAGGCCATTGTGAGTGAGGGTATCAAGGCGGTAACCGCCGGCATGAACCCGATGGACCTGAAGCGCGGCATCGACAAAGCCACCGCTGAAGCCGTAAAGGCCATCCGTGAAATGGCAACTCCTTGCGACGACAGCCGCAACATCGCCCAGGTTGGTACTATTTCTGCCAACGGCGACGAGACAATCGGCCGCATCATTGCCGACGCCATGGAGCGTGTAGGTAAAGAAGGCGTTATTACTGTTGAAGAAGGCCGTGGCCTGGAAGACGAGCTGGACGTAGTCGAAGGTATGCAGTTCGATCGCGGTTACCTGAGCCCGTACTTCATCAACAACCAGGACAACATGTCTGCTGAACTGGATGACCCGTACATCCTGCTGGTAGACAAGAAGATCTCCAACATCCGCGAACTGCTGCCGGTGCTGGAAGCTGTCGCCAAGGCAGGCAAGCCGCTGCAGATCATCGCCGAAGACATCGAAGGCGAAGCGCTGGCAACCCTGGTTGTGAACAACATGCGTGGCATCGTTAAAGTCAACGCCGTCAAGGCGCCTGGCTTTGGTGACCGTCGTAAGGAAATGCTGCAGGACATCGCCATTCTGACCGGTGGTACTGTGATTTCCGAAGAAGTAGGCCTGACTCTGGAGAACACCACTCTGGATGACCTGGGTACTGCCAAGCGTGTCAACGTAACCAAGGAAAACACCACCATTATCGGCGGTGCTGGTGCCCAGGGCGACATCGAAGCCCGCGTTGAGCAGATCCGCAAGCAGATCGAAGACAGCACTTCTGACTACGACAAAGAGAAACTGCAAGAGCGCGTAGCCAAGCTGGCTGGCGGTGTTGCCGTCATCAAGATCGGTGCCGGTTCCGAAGTGGAAATGAAGGAGAAGAAGGCTCGCGTTGAAGACGCGCTGCATTCTACCCGCGCTGCCGTTGAAGAAGGCATCGTGGCCGGTGGTGGCGTAACCCTGATCCGCGCTATCGCTGCGCTGGACAAGGTTGATGCTATCAACGAAGAGCAGAAGGCCGGTGTTAACATCCTGCGTCGTGCCATGGAAGCTCCGTTGCGTCAGATCGTATTCAACGCTGGTGGTGAGTCCTCAGTTGTTGTGGCCAAGGTAAAAGAAGGCCAGGGCGCCTACGGTTATAACGCTGCCACTGAAGAATACGGCGACATGCTGGAGATGGGTATCCTGGATCCTGCCAAGGTAACCCGCTCTGCACTGCAGGCTGCGGCTTCTGTCGCGTCTCTGATCATCACCACCGAGGCGATGGTTGCAGACGAGCCGGAAGACGAGAAAGCCGGCGGCGGCATGCCGGACATGGGTGGTATGGGCGGAATGGGAGGCATGGGCGGCATGATGTGATGCCGGCCAAGTCCCGACCAAGTCTCAGTTTCTGAGGCTTGGCCCGATCTACCCCTGAGAAACCCCGCGCTGGTTCACACTGGTGCGGGGTTTTTCGTTTTTTGTCATGAACTTGCAGGGTGGCTTTGATAGACTCGGCTACCGGTTTTTAAATGTGCAGGATGCAATGAGCGAATCCCCGAAAAAATCCTTCCTTGGCCCCGGCAAGTTTATTCTTCTGCTGCTGCTCGGCCTTGTGGTTTATGGGGTAACGCTGGTGTTCTGGGTGCCCGCCGGATGGCTTTGGCACAAGGCTTCCGGGCATATCCAGTTACCACCCCAGGTTCAGGTGCAGCAGGTTTCCGGGCAGCTCTGGAATGGCGCCGCCGGGTTGAACCTCGGAGGCTTCCCGGCAAGGGTGCACTGGCAGTTGAGTTGGCCTTCGGTCACGGAACTGGCATTGCCTGTCGAATTTTCAGTGTCTTCGTCACAATCCCGCATTGAAGGTCTTGCCAGCTTGGGCTGGCCCGCTAATTTTGAAGTAAGTGGCAAGGGTGCCGTTACCGTGGCCGAATTCAGGGACCTGATTCGCCAGAGCGGCGGTGCGATGATAGAAGGACAGGTATCGGTTGATCGTTTTCAGGTGGCCTGGGCCGATAACCGTTTGCAGCAGGCGGAAGGTTCAGGGCGCTGGCCCGGAGGGCTGGTCACCTGGCCCATGGGTAACGACACCGGCCAGGCACGGTTCCCGCCCATGCAGGCCAACCTGGATACCGTGGCAGACGGAGTCGCCCTGACCATCGCCGAGCAGGGTGCCAGCGGCCCGGCAGCCGATGCCAGCATAGGCCGCGATGGCATGATGGGGATTCGCGTGTACAAACGCATGGTGGACCTGGCAGGACAACCCTGGCCGGATTCCGCAAGTCCGGATGATGTAGTCTTCCGGGTCAGGCAGCCGCTGCTGCCCGGAGGGTTCTGAGGTGGCAGGTTTGTCGGTACAGGTTCAGGAGCGCATAGCGCGGCTGGTCGCCAATCTGTTGCTGGTGGTGTTGGTCGTGGTTCTTGGCGTTGAGCTGGCGAAGATCACCTGGTTGTTCGCCTGGAACGACCGGCCGGTTCCGGAGATATACGGCCAGGCCGGTGGACCTGCGTCAGGGCCGGCCGGTGGCGAGCTGGCTTCGGTGGCCGGGTACGAGTTTTTCGGGCGGCCGGAAGGGCAGGCTGGCGTGGCGGATGTTGTACGCCGCTCGGCGCCGGAAACCGGCCTTCGCTTGAAACTTGAAGGTGTGCTGATTGGTCCGGTGCCGGAAGAGTCCGGAGCCATTGTCGCCGGTAGTAACGGCGAAACCGAGTATTATCGGGTCGGGGATACGCTGCCGGGCAACGCGGAGTTAGCGGAAGTAGAGCCTCAAAGGATTTTGTTGCGCCGGGGGGGGCGATATGAATCCCTGGCGTTCGAGGAAGACATCGGAGTGGAGGCAATGGTTGCGGAACAGCCGCAACAGGCGGCACAGTCGCCAGACTCCTATCTTGCCGATGCTCGGGCCAGGCTGGATTCCGAAGGCGCAGCAGCGCTGGCAGCCTACGGTTTGAGCCCGGCAGGCGAGTCCGGGCAGTCGGGTTATGTGTATGATGGTTCCAACCCGATGCTGAATGCGGTCAATCTGCGCCCGGGAGATGTCATTACAGCCATTAACGGCCAGCGCCTGGGTGATGTAAAACAGGACAAGGCGTTGTTGGATGACTGGCGGAACCAGAGCCAGCTGGATATAGAAATAGAGCGTGACGGATCCATACTCACCGTCAGTTATGCCATACCCGAACAGTGGCGCTGAACGGGTAATTTACAACAGGATGATATCGCCAGATGTATAACCACAAAACCAATCTTCTCCGGACCCTTCTGTTTGTAATCCTGCTGCCGGTGATGGCGGTGGTTCAGGCCCAGGAGGAAACCTGGCGGCTTAACCTCAAGGATGCTGATATCCGTGCCTTTGTCACTCAGGTTGCCGATATAACCGGCTACAGTTTTGTGGTGGACCCCCGGGTAAAAGGCAAGGTAACGGTGTTGTCCAGCGCCCCCATGAACAAAGACGAAATTTACGACCTGTTCCTGGCCGTGCTGAACGTTCACGGTTTCACCGCCATACCCGGTGAGGAAGTGGTGAAAATTGTTCAGCAGGTAGATGCCAAGCAGTCTGCCGAGATTCTGGATCGCTTCCCTGTTACCCCTTCGGAACAGCTGATCACCCGGGTAATCCAGATCGACAACGCCAACGCCCTGGAGCTGGTGCCCATCCTGCGCCCGCTGGTGGCAAAGTATGGCCACCTGGCCGGTGTGGCGGCAGCCAATGCCCTGATTGTCAGCGACCATTCCTCCAACATTCAGCGCATTGAGCAGATTGTGCGTGAACTGGACAGCCCGTCGAAATACGAAGTCGAAGTTATCCAGCTTAAAGAGGCCTGGGTCGGTGACATGGTTAAGCTGCTGCAGGAACTGGCCCCGGATGAGCTGGGCCGCTCCGGTGGCGAAAACGTGGCGCGCAAGTATAACGTGACGGCTGATGAGCGCAGTAACCGGCTGATTCTGCGGGGCGACCAGACCTTCCGCGACAAGATGCGCGGCCTGATCCGCCAGCTGGACCAGCCCTCGGCCACGGGCGGAACCACCAGTGTGATTCGCCTGCGCCATGCCGATGCGAAGGTACTGACCGAGATTCTCAAGGGTGTAATGGGTGAAGTTGCCCGGGAAGCGCCCGGCGCCAGCGGAACCGCCGGTGGTGGGTCTGGTAGCCGCCAGTCTTCCTCGTTTTCCGTGTTTGCTGACGAAGGTCTGAACGCACTGGTGGTGCGCGGTGAGCCTTCTCTCATGCAGGAGGCGGAGCAGATCGTGGCTGCCCTGGATGTGCGTCGTGCCCAGGTGATGATTGAGGCCGCCATCGTTGAAATCAGTGACGAGCTGGGCGACCAGTTGGGCGTTCAGCTTGCGGCCGGTGATGAATCTGTTGGCTCGGTACCGGCAATCGGCACCAACCTGACCAGCGGTGATGGTATGGTGGGCCTGAACTCGGTCATCGGTGCGCTGGTGGGCGATATGATTCCCCAGCTTGGCGGCGGTATTACCATCGGTGCCGGCGAGCGGGACGAAAACGGTATTACCTGGGGCGTGTTGATTCAGGCGCTGTCGTCTTCCTCCGCTGCCAACCTGTTGTCGACCCCGAGCATCATTACCCTGGATAACCAGGAATCTGAAATCATCGTGGGCCAGAACGTTCCGTTCCGGACCGGTCAGTCTACGGTAGCCGGGGACGGCACCACCAACCCGTTCACTACCATCCAGCGCCGGGATGTGGGCCTGTCCCTGAAGGTGACGCCAACCATCAGTGCCGATGGCCTGGTACGGCTGGTGGTTGAGCAGACCACCGAAGATATCTCTACCACCAACGTGGCCGGTGCTTCTGACCTGATCACTAACAAGCGGGAAATCAAAACCACGGTGCTGGCCGATGACGGCGAAACCGTGGTGCTGGGTGGTCTGATCAAAGACGACTACCAGGTGAGCAAAAGCAAGGTGCCGCTGCTGGGGGATATCCCGCTGCTGGGCCGTTTGTTCTCCTCAGAATCCGAAACCCGCGTGAAGCGTAACCTGCTGGTGTTCCTGCGCCCGACCATCATGCTGGGTAAAGACGAGAGCGTTGCGGCAACCACCGAGAAGTTCAATCGCCTGTGGGATGTGGACCTGAGAGTGCGTGAGAAGCTTGGCTTGCCCACCCCGGACCAGCAGCCGTCTGTCGACATGCTGTTTGAAGGTCGTCGCCAGTAACAGACGCCGAATCGAAAAAGGCCAGGCTCCTTTTCAGGAACCTGGCCTTTTTATTTCGGCATGGCGAAATCAAAGTGGTGGCATCGGGCAATCCAGCTGGTCTGCCACCAGTCTCATCAGCTCGTACTCTTTTACATCTACCTTGCCGTCGTGGCTGATGCAGTAGCCACAGGCGTCGATGATGCCCGGTTTCAAGAGTGGCGACAGGCGGCTCAGCATATGCAAGGCTTCGCTCAGCTGGCGCATAGACACTTTCTGTTCTGCATCCTGCTCTGTGCCGCTGCCAAAACCGACCATGGCCTGCCGGTACAACTGTCCGGCTTGCTCGCTTGAGTCGCTGCCCGCCCGGGCAAACAGGCTCAGCACGCGGCTGATGGCCGGTAATACCTGCCGGTAGTTGCGGTATTTCACCGGAATGATCTCTTCGGCACCGGCACCCAGGTGGCGGTTCAGGAAGGTGGTCAGGGCCAGTTCGAACAGGTTCACCCGCTTGTCTGCTGCCACCAGCTTCTGAACATTGCTGATCAGCTGTTGTCGTTCGTCCGGGTCCAGCTTTCTCAGGGCAGGCATGGCGAGTTCCAGTACCGGGAAACGGGCGGAATCGCCCAGCCTTGCCAGGGTGGGCAGTAATTTGTCGAGCAGGGTCGCCTTGGGGCCCAGCAGCGAATGCTCGGGAATCAGGGCAAGCCACTCCTGCTGTTGCTGGCCCGGCAGTTCACGGATCAACAGGCCATAGCAGAGCTGAATGGCGCCGGCCCGGGTATAGAGCAGGCTGCGGAAGGTGGATGGCAGTTGCTGCAGAAGGTGGGCCGCGAAAGCCTCGCTTTGGGGGGTAATGGTGCCCACTCTCTTCGCCAGGGTGGCTGTGTTATCTCCGGTGCCGGCGGCCAGTGATGACCGCACCGGGGAAAAGCGGTTACCACCATGGCTACCGCGGGCGGGTGCGACGACCTGATTGACCAGGTCGCCAACGCGTGTGCTGGCGCTCTCTGTTGAGCTCTGGCGCAGGGCGCTGTCCGGTTCGGTATCCCTCAGCCGGCTGCGCAGGCGCGCCAGTAGCCCGGGCTGGATGGCGTTGATGCGTTCGTCGACGGGAGGATGCGAAGCCAGCAGGCTGGTGAATTTCATTCGGGCGGATTCGCCAAAACACATGTGGTTCATATCGCTGGCGTGGCTGGTGGTGTCCAGGTAGCCGCCTTTCATCCCGATTTTGAACAGTGCACCACCAATGCCTTCCGGGTTACGGGTGAACTGTACCGATGACGCGTCGGCCAGCATTTCCCGCTGGCGGGAGACCGCCGCCTGAATCAGCCGGCCGAAGAATACCCCCACATAACCGATGATCATCAGGGCCAGGCCCATCAGGCCGATCAATGCCTGGGCACGACCATCCCGGTTGCCACGGCTGCGGGCGCCACTGTAAAAACCGGCCCGCAGCAGGAAGTGGCCGATCTGGCCAATCATCAGGATACCCGCAAGCAGGGAAATAAGGCGCACGTTCAGGCGCATGTCGCCGTTGAAGATGTGGCTGAACTCGTGGCCCACTACGCCCTGAAGCTCGTCGCGGCTCAGGTGGGTGAGGGCGCCATGGGTTACCACCATGACTGCCTCACCGGGTGTGTGGCCCGCCACAAAGGCATTGATGCCGGTTTCCTGGTCCATTACATAGAGTTCCGGTACCGACACGCCGCTGGCGATGGCCATTTCTTCGACAATGTTGCGCAGCTTCCGCTCTTCCGGGTCCCGGGTGTCGGGTTCAATGAGCCGGGCACCGACCATCTTCGCTACCCGGCTGCCACCACCGGCCAGGTCCACCCAGCGGATCAGAGAGCCGATCCCGATCAGTAATACCACGGCCACGGCAGTGACCAGGCCATGGCTCGACAGCAGCCAGGTGTGGAAGGGCAGGTAGGAGGTGTCGCTGCGGGTGATGGCGTAGCCCACCAGGCATACCGCGAGGGTAATCAGGATAACAGCGGTCAGGAACAGGACCACGAGCAGGCCGGTGTTGCGCCGGGCGTGGGCCTGGCGCTGAAAGAAACCGGGGTTTGCCATGGATCAGGCCTCAGAAGCTGACTTTCGGTGCCTGGCGGGCTTCCGGGGTCTCCAGTTGCAGCTGGGCAGTTTCCTTGAAGGCGAACATGCCGGCAACAATGTTGTTGGGGAATTTCTCCCGGAAGATGTTGTAGCTCATGACACCGTCGTTGTAGGCCTGGCGTGCGAAGGCAACCCGGTTTTCGGTGCTAGACAGTTCTTCCATTAACTGCTGAACGGTTTCATTGGCTTTCAGATCCGGATAGTTCTCGGCGACCGCGTAGAAGTTGGCCAGAGCCTTGGTGAGAAGGTTTTCGGCACCACCCAGGCGCTGCATTTTGGTGTTATCGCTTGGATCCCTGGCGGCATCTTTCTGGGCGCTGACGGCGTTGTTCCGGGCTTCCATCACCTGGGTGAGGGTGGATTTTTCATGATCCATATACGCCTTGGCGGATTCCACCAGGTTGGGAATTAGGTCGTGCCGGCGCTGCAGTTGCACATCAATCTGGGCGAACCCGTTCTTGAACTGGTTGCGCAGTGATACCAGCTGGTTGTAGATAAAAACCAGGTAGAAAACGACAACGGCAATAACAACAAGGCCGATGACAGTGGTTCCCATGACGACTCCTTGGAGGGTTAACAGGTTGTTCAGGTGTTATTTTCCACGATATTCCGGTGGAATGTCTTTAAGAAGCTCTCAAAATCCCTGGGTGGTACCGGTTTACTGAAGAAATAGCCCTGTCCGATATCGCAGCCTCTGCGGGTAAGGTAAGCCTCCTGTTCCGCAGTCTCCACGCCCTCGGCAATAACCTTGAGATTCAGGCTGCGGCCCAGGTCGATGATGATGTTGGCAATGCGGGTGTCTTCCTCGTTGACCAGGAGGTCCCGGATAAACTGTTTGTCGATTTTGAGGCTGTGTACCGGCATCTTCTTCAGATAGGTCAGGGAGGAGTAGCCGGTACCAAAATCATCCACCGAGATCACAATGCCTGCCTGCTGTAACTGGTTCAGCTTTCGGATGGCGTCGGCCATGTTGGTCATGAAGCTGGTTTCTGTCACTTCCAGTTCCAGCAGGGCGGCGGGCAGGTGATGGCGATCCAGTGCACCGAGGATATCCTCCACAATAGACTCCTGCCGTAGCTGAACCGCCGAAAGGTTAACGGCCACACGCAGTGACTTGCCCTCGCTGGCCCAGCGGGCGGCCTGCCAGCAGGCCTGGTCCAGAACCCACTGGCCGATTTCCACGATGGATCCGTTGGCTTCCGCTACCGGGATGAAATAATCCGGCGGAACCAGGCCTTTCTCCGGGTGCTCCCAGCGCAGCAGGCCTTCGGCACCAATCACTTGCTTGTTGCTCAGGTTGATCTGGGGCTGGTACACCAGGTGGAATTCGTGGTTTACCAGGGCGGAGGCCAGGTCTTTCTCCAGCTGTTTGCGCTCACGGATCTGTTTGTCGATGCTGGCCACGTAAAACTGGAAGTGGTTGTGGCTGCTGCGCTTGGCCAGTGCCATGGTCTGCTCGGCGCTTTGCAGCAAGGGGTCTGCTTTCCTGGCATCTGATGGATAAAGGGCGATGCCGATGGTGGCCGTCAGTGAAATTCGGTGGTTGCCGGCATTCACCGGTGTTGCGAAGCTGGCGAGGATCTTTTCTGCGGTTTCTGCAGCCTGGAAGCCGTCTTTCAGGTTTTTCTCCACGATGACGAACTGGTCACTGCCAAGGCGCGCCACCATGAAGCGCTCGGCGGGCAGGTTGGCGGTCAGACGGCTGGCCATGGTTTGCAGGATGATGTCACCGGTGCGGAAGCCGCATTGATCGTTTACAGATTTGAAGTCATCAATGCCGCAGACCATCAATGCCAGAGTCAGGTTGTTCTTCTGGGCCGTGATTATTTCGTCCCGAAGGGATTCCAGGAAGGTATCCCGGCTTGGCAAGCCGGTGAGCTGGTCGTAGCGGGATAGCTTGTTGATCCGGTCTTCCGCCTCTCGGTGGCGTTTCTGGCTGTCTCCGATGCCAACCAGCAGGTTGTTAGTGGCGTTGACCCAGAGCCCCAGCTCATCGTTTCTGTGGCCCCTGGGCAAGGCAATCAGCCGGTCGTCGGGCTTTTCCGGGTCGACTTTCTTTACCGAATGCACAATGCGCAGCAGAGGGCGGGTCAGCAGCAGGTGGAATACCACGAACATGATCAGGCCCAGTATCAGCGCCAGGGCAATGCCGGAGGCAAAGGTAACGGCGGCCCGGGTGAGCCAGGTGGCTGCCAGCGGTGCGGTATCAAAGTGGATTTCCAGATAACCGTAGACGGTGTCGGGGCTGGCGCTGCGGCTGAGGCTTTCGCGGTACTCCTGCACAGCACCGAAAATCGGGTCGGTGATCGGTCGGAAAGCGTTATCCCTCAGGGGGCGAACCCGGCCACCCAGTTCTTCGCCCGTAGGGTGGGTGATCCTGGCCAGGTGGATAGGTTTGAGTGCAAAGAGGCCGTCGATTACCTGCCGGGCCAGGATGTCGTCAATGCTGAACACCGATTGGGTGGCGGCATCGCGGACCATGCTGATGGTTTGCGCTGCCTGGGCCTCCAGTTCCTTGGAGACTCTGCGGGCATCAAGAACCACCTGTACGGAACTCACCAGTACGCCGCAGATGACGGCTGTAGCCAGCATCCAGCGTAGAATCCGGTATCCGAGGTATTGCTCTACATCCAAGGCTCTGGGCATCCTGCAGTTTCTTGTGTTAACGGCACGGGTGTTTTTGAGGGTTTGTCACGGTTTGTCCGATCAGGACAACAGTATGGTCCAGATTTGCTGTAACTGCATGGAGTATGGACGATTTTTTCGGAGTTTTGTGATTTGCCTTGTATCTGATTGTAGCGGATTGATGGTGTTCAGAAACACAAACGCCCGCGCGGGTAACCCCGGGGCGGGCGTTTGGGGCGTCAGCAGTTTACCCGCTGATGCGCTTGGTGCCTGATCAGGCCAGGTTTTCGTTCACGAAATCCCAGTTCACCAGGTTCCAGAAGCCCTCCAGGTAGTTCGGGCGGCTGTTCCGGTAGTCGATGTAGTAGGCGTGTTCCCATACGTCGACGGTCAGTACCGGCTTGTCGGCGCCAGTCAGCGGAGTTTCCGCGTTGCTGGTGTTTACGATGGCAACGCTGCCGTCAGCCTTCTTCACCAGCCAGGTCCAGCCGGACCCGAAGTTGTTGGCGGCCTTGTCGTTGAATTCTTTCTTGAAGTCTTCGAAAGAGCCGAAAGCCTTCTCGATGGCTTCCTTGGCTGCGCCAGTGGGCTCGCCACCGCCGTTCGGGCTCAGGCAGTTCCAGAAGAACGTGTGGTTCCATACCTGGGCGGCGTTGTTGAACAGCGGGCCGCTGGCGCTCTTGATGATGTCTTCCAGGGACTTGCTGGCATTATCGGTGCCGTCAACCAGACCGTTCAGCTTGGTTACGTAGGTCTGGTGGTGCTTGCCGTAATGGTATTCCAGGGTTTCCTGGGACATGTGCGGCTCGAGTGCATTCTTTTCGTAAGGCAGTGCGGGAAGTTCAAATGCCATGAGGTCGTTCTCCCTGTCTCTCTGTGTTTGTGGATGTACGTTCAAGCAATATAAGGGCGGTTTGAGTTAAATCAACCCTTTGCCGTTAATGAACCTTTAAACTCCGGGCAGCCCGGCAGGAACTGGGCGCAGGTGCGCACCCGCCATACCAGTTCTTCGTAGCTGTCTGCCAGGATGTTCACATGGCCCAGCTTGCGCCCCGCCCGTTCGCCTTTGTTGTAAAGGTGCACATGAGCGTAGGGCAGTTCCAGTATCCGTTCAATGTCGCCATGCTCGCCGATGATGTTGATCATGCAGCTCAGGCCACGGGGTTCCACGCTGCCGAGCGGGTGGCCGCTGACGGCACGGATGTGGTTCTCGAACTGACTGGTCATGGCGCCTTCGATGCTCCAGTGGCCGGAGTTGTGCACTCTGGGTGCCATTTCATTGGCTACCAGTCCTTCCGGTGTTTCGAATAGTTCGAGGGTTAATACGCCCACATAGTTCAATTCGTTCAGCAAGGCCTTGATGTAGCGCTCGGCGTCTTTCTGGACGTGGGCCTGAAGGCCGGGTGCCGGGGCGATGGAGTAACGCAGGATGCCTTCGTGGTGGGTGTTCTCGGCAATGGGGTAGAAAGCAACGTCACCGTCTTCGGCCCGTACCGCAATGATGGAGACTTCGCGGCTGAAATTGACGAATTTCTCTACGATAACCTGTGGGTGGCCGATCATATCCCAGGCATCATCGGCCTGGTCCGGGCTTTTCAGTACAGCCTGGCCTTTGCCGTCGTAGCCTTCGGTAATGGATTTCGCGACAACCGGGCAACCGAGTTTCTCAGCAGCAGCCTTGAGGGAATCTGCGCTGTCGGCCACTTTCCATTTTGGGGTCGGAATGCCCAGCTGGCCGAACAGGGTTTTCTCGGCGACGCGGTTCTGGCAGACCTGCAGGGCGCGGGGGCTGGGGTTTACCGGTTTGTGTTTGGCGAGTTTTTCGGCAACGTCTACGGGAAGGTGCTCGAATTCGTAGGTTACGCGGTCGACTTTGGACAGGAAGTCGTCCAGGTATTTGCCGTCGAGGTCTACGATGGTCTCGCCCAGGCCTGCGCTTGGGCTGCCGGACATGTCATAGAAAACGAAGTCTTTGGCCAGCGGGTATCCGGCCAGGGCGAGCATGCGCCCGAGTTGGCCAGCGCCTAGTACACCGATTCTCATTCGAGCTCTCCTGCCTTTCAAGCTTTGGGAGTGTGATCAGGTCAGGCAGCGCTTTCCAAAACACGCTCCTGCGGCACTTCCCTGTGACGCTTGGGCTCCGCCATCCATGGCTCCGCACAGTTTTGGAAAGCGCTGCCTGACCTGATCAGCAGGTTCTGGAGTTGGTTTCACTGATCCTGGGGATCAGGGTTATCCAGGATCGTTTGTGTTTGGGTTGCCCTGAATTCGTCTACGGCCTTTCGCACGCTGTCATCGTGCGTGCCGATAATCTGGGCAGCCAGCAGGCCGGCGTTGGTGGCGCCGGCTTTACCGATGGCCAGGGTGCCTACGGCGATGCCGCCGGGCATTTGTACGATGGATAGTAGTGAGTCCAGGCCGTTCAGGGCCTTTGATTGTACGGGTACACCCAGTACCGGCAAAGAGGTTTGCGAGGCAACCATGCCGGGTAGGTGTGCGGCCCCGCCGGCGCCTGCGATGATTACCTTTAAACCGCGGTCTGAGGCGGTTTTGGCGTAGTCGAAGAGCAGGTCTGGGGTGCGGTGGGCGGAGACTACCCGGGTTTCGTAGGCTACGCCGAGTTTTTCGAGCATTTCGGCGGCGTGTTCCATGGTGGGCCAGTCGGATTTCGAGCCCATGATGAGTCCTACAAGCGGCTGCATGTGCAACTGTCCTGTGATAATTGGAAAGCCGGCCATTGTATGTTTTGGCTACTTACCATGCAACTTCTGCTTTGTTGTAGGATCCGTCCGGCTAAACCTTTATAAGCTGTCATTTTAAGAGTCACGTAACAGCGGGTATTATCGAGACCATTATTGTTAATACCCATTTTTCAGGAGCTGTAATGGAACCTATCCGCCCGGATGATGACGAGCTGATTGCTGACGAGCCTTTTGGTGCCGCAGAGCCCAGGGAAACTGCGCCCGGAAAGCAGAAGCCGGTGAAGGCGGATAAGCCTAAGCAGAAGGCTGAGAAGCCGCCAAAACCACCCAGGCCGCCGAAGCAGGATAAGGCCGGGGGTTCGGGTGGTGGTTCCGGGTTGGTCTGGTTGTTGTTGCTGGTGGTTGCCGCGGGTGCCGGGGCGGGCTGGTATTTTCAGGAGCAGCGGATTCAGGCCCTGGAGGGGCAGCTGGAGGAGGCTGATTACTGGGCGCGGCAGAGTGAGCTGGCGCTGGCGCGGTTTGAGGGTGAGCTGTCGGAGACCGGAGAATCTTTGCAGGAGCGGGGCGCTTCCCTTGAAGAGCAGTTGGCGGCTAATAAGAAGCAGATTGATGCGGCCGACAGCGAGATCCGCAAACTCTGGGCGATTGCCAATGAACGCAACAAGAAGCGGCTGGACGAGCACCAGGAGCGGCTGGCTTCGATAGATGGCAAGCTCGTTGAGGCCGAGAAGGCAATTGCCGGGGTGGGCGAACAGGTTGAGCAGGTCCGGGCTGGGTTGGCTTCGGATGTGGACGCGGTGGAAACCCGGGTGGCCGAGCTGGCCAAGGCGGGTGAAGCGCTGCAAGGGGAACTTGCGGAGGTATCTGAGCAGGTGGCCGGGGTTGATGAGCTGGTTGATGGTCGTATTCGCCGGTTCCAGCAGGAACAGAAGCTGACACTGGATGGCATCGAAAGCCGGATTGGGTCTTTGGAGAAAGCCGCAGACAGCAGTGCCGGCGATGCGGAGGTGAGGGCGTTGCGTAATGAGCTGGCCCAGCTGAAGAAAACCGTAGAGGCGATAGACGCTTCCCGTTCGCAGCTGACCTCTCGCCTGGTTCGTTTGTCTGAGGAGGTCAACCAGTTGCGCGCCCAGTAAGTTCTGGCAGGTGCTTTTCCGGCGGTGTGTAACGGTTTGTAGTCATCCCTTGCGGTAGCTCTCATTTCTTGGAGTTGGCAGTTGTTATGATCAGCCAACTCGATAAGGGATGAAGAGCACACAACAATGAAAATCCGAGTACCTTTCCTGAGGCCGGCTGCGGTGCCTGCGAAGCCAGTGGCCGTGCTGCTTTGTGTGGTGATGTTGTCCGGCTGTACGGTTTACCAGTCGATCGGTAAAAGCGTGGGGGCATTTCTGCACCCGGTTTCCGGCCACGACTTTGTGCATATCGACAACGACCAGTGGGACCAGAACAACGCCCTGTTGTATTTCTACCGGACCCACTCCCAATGGGCGGCCGATGAGATCGAGTCGCCCAGTGTCTATATTGATGACCATCATTACTTCAATATCCGCAACAACAGCTACACCTGGCTTGAGGTAAAACCGGGTGAGCGGCATATTGCCATGCGCCGGCCACTTTTGGGGTTGGAGGGTCTGAACTCCTTCAGCCTGAGCCTGATTGCCGATGCTACGCTGGAAGTTAAGCCGGGGCAGATTTACTACCTTCGCTATAACGAACTGACCGAGCCGGAACAGCCGAACCCGGGCCTGGACCCGGAGCATCCGCTGGCGTCCGGCGATTTGCAGCTGGTGACCCGTGACTACGCCATGCAGGCAGACCAGATTGTGTCTACGCTGTTTCTGAACAGCGATCTGTTGGCGCCGAACCATGCGGCTACTTCCATTGTTGAAGTGAATGAGGATGAAGATTACGAAAAGCGCAAAGCCGCACTGGAAGAAGAGAGAGAGATCGAAATCGAACGCCTGAAGGAGGAAGGCAGGTACGAGTCTGCCTCCTGGTACTGGCCCTTCGGTGGTGGCCCAACCGTGCCGCTTAAGGCGGATCGCAAAATGGAGGAGCTTGAGCGGGAATATGCCATGCTCGAGCGTGAGCGCGAACGCAGGCGTGAAGAGGAATCCGGCGGGGGATGGTGGATCTTTTAGCGCTCAAGCTTATGATTTTGATCAACAAATGGTCAATATGGCGGGTGTCGGAAAAAATTTAAGAAATTTTCGGGAAAACATTTGACACTGTGAGCGAAATGCTTAAAATGCGCGTCTCACTTGGTTGAGACAGCAACGCTGAATCAGCAAGCGCCAAGCGCAGCAAGTGACCGCTTTAAGCCTGAAGAACAGTAAGGCTACGAAGTGGGTGGTTAGCTCAGCTGGGAGAGCATCGCCCTTACAAGGCGAGGGTCGCAGGTTCGATCCCTGCACCACCCACCACTTTTAAAGCGGATTGCCGGTTTAGCTTTTTGATAAAGTTGGATCGTTGCGGAGCGGTAGTTCAGTTGGTTAGAATACCGGCCTGTCACGCCGGGGGTCGCGGGTTCGAGTCCCGTCCGCTCCGCCAACCTTTTTCCCGGGTGGTTAGCTCAGCTGGGAGAGCATCGCCCTTACAAGGCGAGGGTCGCAGGTTCGATCCCTGCACCACCCACCAGTTTTGAAAAAAAGCAGATCCAAGCGGATCTGCTTTTTTTTTGCTTTTTATTTGCCAATCAGTGACTGCCCGCATACCCGCACGATGTTGCCGTTTACACCTGCAGAGGCCGGGTTGCAGTACCAGGCGATAGCTTCAGCGACATCCACCGGATGGCCGCCCTGAGACAGGCTGTTCATGCGCCGGCCCGCTTCACGAATCGTAAACGGCATGGCCGCAGTCATCTGGGTTTCGATAAAGCCCGGGGCGATGGCGTTAATGGTAATGCCGTTTTTCAGGTGCTTCGCCATAGACTCCACATAGCCGATCACGCCGCTCTTGGCGCAGGAGTAGTTGGTCTGGCCGAAGTTGCCGGCAATGCCGCTGATGGAGGAAATGCACACAATCCGGCCGTTGTCGCGCATCAGGTTACGCTCAGCCAGTTCCTCGTCGATCAGCTCCTCGGCAGTCAGGTTTACCGCGATGGTCATATCCCAGAAGTGCTCCGGCATATTACCGAGTGTTTTGTCGCGGGTGATACCTGCGTTATGGACGACAAAGTCCACGCCACCGGTTTCCTTTTCGATGAAATCAGCAATCAGCTTGGGTGCTTGTTCATCGGTAATATCGCAAGCCAGTGCCTTGCCTTTGATGGCGCCGGTAACCTTCTGCAGTTCTTCCATGGCCGGGGGGATGTCCAGGCCGATTACGGTGGCACCGTCCCGGGCCAGGGTTTCGGCGATGGCTGCACCAATGCCGCGGGAAGCTCCTGTAACCAGGGCAACCTTGCCGGTAAGTGGGGCAACCGGGTTGGTGGCCTTGGCTTCCTCAGCCTTGCCGATGCGAACGACCTGGCCGGACACATAGGCAGACCGGGCCGACAGGAAGAAGCGCACGGTAGAGTCCAGCTGGTTCTCGGCGTTTGGCGCAATCCATGCCAGGTTAGCCGTAGAGCCTTTCTTGCCGATTTCCTTGCCAACGGCCCGCACAAAACCTTCCAGTGCTTGTTGAGCGGCGGCGTTCGGGGCCTTGCGGCAGGTGTGGGGATCCTGGCCGATCACCAGCACCCGGCCATTGGCGGCCAGTTTGCGGATGGTCGGGTGGAAGAAGTCGTACAGGGCCCGCAGATCCTGCGGGGTTTTCAGGCCGGTGGCATCAAACACCAGGGCGGAAAATTTACCTTCACTGTTGGCGCCCACCTCAAAAGGCTTGGCCTTGTTGCCGGCCTGGGAAGATTCCGCCAGGGTGTCCGGGCCGGTGGCGTGGAACAGGTTGGCCGGGCTGGCGCCAAGAACAGAGCCGAGGGTTGCGATGGCTTTGGCGCCGTTACCGGCACCAATCAGCACATCGCCTTCAATAAAAGGCTGATCCACACGCTTCAGGCGTTTTAGCGGAGCCGGCGAGGGCAGGCCAAGGGATTGGGCAGCCGTTTTGCCGACAGGGGTGTTTACGATTTTCAGGTAGAGGTCAGACATGGTTTCTTCCTTGTTGATGCGGTTGAGTGCAATTTAGGCTAAAGGGTAAAGATTCTGCCGGCTAATGGATTGACTCAACGCAGGGACCGCGTTGTCAGACTTGCCAATGAGCCCGGGGCGTCAATCGCTAGACTTTGCTGTAACCTCAGATTATCTGAATCCGTACTTATTGAAAGGGAAGACTGCAATGGCCCAGGCAAAGAAAACCACCCAAGGCGCTACTAGCACCGCGGGCAGCACCAAGGGAAACACCCAGACCGTTCGCCGTGTTGCGGTGATCGGCGGCAACCGGATCCCGTTTGCCCGTTCCAATACCGCCTACAGCAAAATCAGCAACCAGGAGTTGCTCACCTCAGCACTGCGTGGCCTGGTCGACCGCTACAACCTGCAGGGCATGCGTATGGGCGAAGTGGTTGCCGGTGCAGTGATCAAGCATTCCCGGGACTTCAACCTGACCCGGGAATCGGTGCTCAGCTCCGGACTGGCCCCGGAAACTCCGGCCTACGATATCCAGCAGGCCTGTGGCACGGGCCTGGAGGCTGCGATTCTGGTGGCCAACAAGATTGCCCTGGGGCAGATTGAATGCGGCATTGCCGGCGGCACAGACACCACTTCCGATGCGCCTATCGGCGTAGGTGAAGGTCTGCGCGAGATTCTGCTGGATCTTAACCGCGCGAAAACGACCAAGGAACGCCTGAAAATTCTGGGCCGGTTCCGCCCGGGCCACCTGGTGCCGGAAATTCCGGAGAACGGCGAACCCCGCACGGGTATGTCGATGGGTGATCACTGCCAGGTAACCGCAAAGGAATGGAACATCGCCCGGGAAGATCAGGACCGGCTGGCCTGGGAAAGCCATCAGAAGCTGGCTAAAGCCTATGAAGAAGGCTTTTTCGACGACCTTGTAACGCCTATGGCCGGGCTGGAGAAAGACAACATCCTGCGCCCGGACACTACGATGGAAAAACTGGCCACCCTGAAGCCCTGCTTTGATCGTGAGAACGGCACCATGACCGCCGCCAACAGCACCGCGCTGACGGATGGCTCATCCTGTGTGCTGCTGGCCAGCGAGGAGTGGGCCAGGGCCAACAATATGGAAGTAAAAGCCTGGCTGACTTTCTCGGAAGTGGCTGCCGTAGACTTTGTCGACAAGAAAGAAGGCCTCCTGATGGCGCCGGCCTACGCCGTGCCCCGTATGCTCGAGAAAGCGGGTCTGACCCTGCAGGACTTCGATTTCTACGAAATCCACGAAGCCTTTGCCGCACAGGTGCTGTCTACCCTGAAAGCCTGGGAAGATCCTGCCTTCTGCAAGGAGCGGCTGGGCCTGGATAAACCACTGGGCAGCATCGACAAGGCGAAACTAAACGTGAAAGGCTCCAGCCTGGCCACCGGCCACCCGTTCGCGGCAACCGGCGGCCGTATTGTCGCGACGCTGGCGAAATTGCTGGAGGAAAAGGGCAGTGGCCGGGGGCTGATCTCCATCTGTGCGGCCGGTGGTCAGGGCGTAACAGCGATCCTGGAGCGCTAAGTTACGGGAAAACCGTAATAACCTTTGACAGGCAGCATTCCAGCCCGTATTATTCGCGCCACGTTGATCGGGGCTGGCCCCCGAAGCCAACAACCAGTTTGATGCGGGGTGGAGCAGTCTGGTAGCTCGTCGGGCTCATAACCCGAAGGTCGTAGGTTCGAATCCTGCCCCCGCTACCATAAAAAAGAAAGGCAGATCAGTTAGTTACTGATCTGCCTTTTTTGTTTGCCCGGCGAAGCCGGCAAACCCGGCCATCTGAAAGAAGATGGCGTCACCCCGACTGAGGGGAAGACAATCCGACTGGCAAGGGCGTCACTGGCCAACGGTGGGGTCTGAAGGAAGCCATAGGAAGTTAA
>NZ_JBSXOP010000089.1:0-6555 GCF_056859535.1 Marinobacter sp. L-46 | reverse complement strand
CGGTTCTGCGGTGGCAACAACTTCTTCAACACGGCGGCTTTACGTTCTTCGGAATAACGTGGCATGAATGCTCCCATGCCGCCCCTACTGACTAAATTCAGGCGAAATTGCCAACTGGACAACTAGGCTGACAGAGGGGGGTATGACCGACTGCCAAGTTGTTCGCCCCTATGACAGCAGAGTTACTCCGACTGCGAAAGAAGATCTTCAGCTTGGGATAGGAATGAGGCCAGGTCTCTGTCTTTTCCTGTCCCCTCTGACTCCCATTCTTCCATAGGCCTTAACATTGCAAGGGCGCTTGCTTCTCCTGACAAGTTATCTAATTCTACATTAGCTTGCTTCATTTCGGTTAAATAGTATTGACACCACCTAGTGAATGCCAATATCCACATTGAGACTACCAAAGCATCGTTCCAACAAGACCAGTTAGACGTACTTGCCAGAGGTTGTTGTAAAACTCTTTTCTGCTTATTTAAAATGGGTCTGATCAATTCAATTACTTGTCTTTGTTGCTCAGGCGTACTATGAGCGACGATAAATGCACAAGTATTTGTCATCTGCCCTTCCCGTGAAAGTTGGAACAGTCTTGAATTCCTGCTTTCAGCTGGGCCTATCAATGAAACGATTTCCTCGATCCAGATTTTGCAAGCATCATCCGTATCAGCTTGCTCACTTTGAAGTAGAGGTAAAACTAGATCCCGAAACAACCACGGTTCTGTCCATGGTAATTGGCGCATATGGCCTCTCATCGAATCGATTACGTGCCTCAAATCACTTCCAGATAGCTGTTCTGGTAGTTCGCTTTTGAGTGCGACTAATAATTTCTCGTATTGATCACGTTTTCTTTCATCATTTGCCGATCTGTTCACCAACCAACCTAAATATCTTACCTTTTCCGTGCGGTCAAATCTTGAAAGCAAGCCCAGCTCTGATGTGACGTCCTTAGTTTGATCAATCATCTGCTCTAGAGCATATAAGCCCATCCATCGAATTAAACCGTTACAACTATTCAATAAAGTGCATGTGCGGGAATAGTTTGGTAGCAGCTCTATGGATAGGGAGATCTCGCTAACAATTTGGCTTAACAATGACAGCCTAATTATGTCAGCATGATCCGGCTCTTTCGGAATTTTAGGCGATTCTTCAGCAACCAGTTCTAACAATGATTTTGGGTCATATGACCAAAGCAGTTTTATTGCAAAATATTCTGACCAAGTAAGTGCTGTATATTTAGTCATATGGCACATATGATGAAGCTGGTAAGAGCTACACAGCAGCTTTTCAATTGGTCTTTGAAATAGGTGAGGTTCTAAGACAGTTATATCAGTATCCAGATCTTTATGGGTGCGCTGTATCGATTTAGTAAGGTACCCCATGAGATTCTGTAAGAACGAGGTTTCACTTAATATTTCTTGAAAATCTGTATCACCAGCTCTAGAGTTTGCCAAAAATTCACCAACCACTTCCCATTGATCCATGAAATCTTCAGAGCTGACCTTTTTCTTTACCCAGGCTAAGAACCCCTGAGGATCGATCAAGTTAAGTGAGTCCCCTTCTAATAGCTCAAGAGATATCAACTTGTCTTTCAGTGGTGCACCGTATAATCCTGTTAATGAAGGCTCGTTAGCCCATATTGATAGGATGTCGCCTGCTAATTCATTATTCAGTATTTTTAGTGGCTCGTATCTTACATTTTTCCCTGGAGCTTCGGAAGAAACATATAGTTTGCTTAATCCAGGGTTGTTTTCTTCAGAATCAGATGTTTTTGCCTCTAAGTCCTTCAAAAGGCCACTTTTATATTTTTCAACCTCTAACAAAGTATCAGATGGTATCGGCGTAATAAGTAAGGGATAGTTCTCTGCCACTTTCTGCAAGGAATTTGATAAATTAAAGCCAACTATTGGTAAGCCATCGCTTCCTATAATCAGGATATATCGGTCGTGGAGCTTTCCGTCTTTTAAGCCAATGATTCTGAGGTTTATTTTTGAAAGGGTTCGTTTATTGTTTTCACAAGCAGTAACTAGATCGTCTACTCTATTACGATTAGTAGGGTTTTCCTCGTCACCTTTTTGTTTTGGTAGTGAGGTAAATACTATGTAGCTACACTTAGGCGCAGCATATAAAGAAAGCAACGATAATCCAGCCGAATCAAAATAGGGATCGAAAATTATTATTTGGCTGTCGTTATATTTTGAAAAGAGAGCTTTGAACCATTCGACAAATTGTAAACGGCCTTCACCATCGCTTGGTCCATAACGTTCGAAAAACCTTGCATCCGATTTTTTTGGGTGCAGTTTATTAAAAATAGGGCTTAGCTCGCGGTTTACAGCAACCCAAGGGTCAGCCTCCCGGCCGCCCACTTGGCTAGCAAACCCATGGTTTCCTGTGTTTTTAGTTAATACTGCTTTCACGCGGCTAGATTGCTTTTCTTTGACCGTGTTCTCTAACCAATCAAATTTAACAGAGCTTGAATTACCACCGACCACATTAGCTTGAAAATTTATTTCTCGAATATATCCAGTGCGCCACCTGCAACATAATATATTTTCTTCGCTATCTTCGACATTAAAACCATAGATTTCTAGTTCAGTAGAGTCAGCGATGGATCTAACTGTTCTATCAATATCAAACTCGCGCATATATATGCGGTTGTCGTACTGTTTCGCATTTGCAATCCTTGAGTATATAATTTGACCGCTGTTATAGATCTTAATGTTGAATAGAAAATCAGGGTAGTTAGGAAGATTCTTGGCGTCGAATTTAACGCTTAATTTCCGTCTTTCATCGCCCCAAACAACTTCAAGTAAATTTTTCTCTTTTTCATCTAAAGTCGGAAAAACGAGAAACTCAATATCACCAAATCGCACTTTATCGTTATCTTCAAAGTTCAATCCAGTGTCAAAATTTAGATGTTCGACGATAAACTTTGTAAGGTCGGAACGATAATTATGGTTGTCCTGGAAGAGAGATGATTTATCTACTTGAGTGATCGATGCGCTAATGGCACCCGCTGCTCCATGGGGGCTAGTAGTCGAGTGAAGTTCGAACGCATCCTTGTTAAGAAGATATATTACGGGTTTATAAACTAATTTTTTTGGATCTAAAAATATTGTGCCAAACTTCTCATCAAACTTATTTTTTCGCTCAAGACCTAAAGTATCGCTTATCGTGGAAATATTAACTCCATCACAAAGCATTTCCAGAAAATCACTTAATAAATTGCTACCGATGTACAGATTAAGCCGGGTTATTTTCGCTCTGCAATGTTCAAGATTCGTAAATTTGTCATTATTGCTGAAAGACCAAGAATTATTAGAATGTGAGTATGGTACTACACGACCATAGATAATCCGGTTTTTAGTCGTTTCTGTGGAATGAACTTGAAGAATCCAAAGCTGTACAGCGCATGGCCGAGGATCACCGTAGAATAAGCGAGCCAGCCTAGTGTCACCTATTAGGTCTTTTAATGTTGTGCTGACCTTATTGTCTTTAAACGCTTTATTCATTCTTGCCCCGATTTATGCACTTGTATCTACTATGTAATTTGGTACGTTCCTCGCCGTTACCATCTACCATTTTATAGTGTTTTACAACACATGAGCTTCAACGTAACGGCAGTGTGTCTGTCGTTATATGTTTGAGCGAAAGGAACTTTGTTCTATCAGTACAAACTATTGATTTATAAAGATTATTTTTATTTTTCCTCTTGCATATTCTCAACCTCATGAGAATATTTAATGAAAGCAGGAGGACATAATGAAAAGATTAGCACCCTTAACTACGGCAATATTGGCCGCTGCCCTGGCTGGCTGCGCGGCTACCCCACGAGCTTACAATCCGGAAGAGTCTCGGGCCTTAAACCTGGCGAGAGCCGGTGGCATCTACGATATGGACTTGCGGGATTCTGAGGATGGTACCCGCTCCTACAATAAAGGCATGTTGGTGCCATTACTGGATCTCGCCAGCCTGGCGACCTCATTCGGTGCACCGCTTCGACATCTATCGGGTAACCAAACGTTTTTGTTCAACGCTACCGACATCCTGATGACACCGGACAATCCATCGGCGAGACCAAGCCTGATGGGATGGATGCCTGCGTCGATGGCCACTTCAGAGGCTCAGGCCTATGAGCAGTATGTAAATCTGGTTGACCAGGCCATCCGGGTAGCTGCCAATGATATGGCGTTGAGTGCCACCAAACTCAGTAACGTGGAAACGCCTGAGATTGACGGCCATCCACTGATGCTCTGGTCGATTGAAAGCACTGAGCATGGATGCGGTGCTGGTCAATGTGTGGTTGCTTACAACATCAAAACGCCGAATCGCTGGAAGTCTCCGGCCTACGTGGAAGGCGCTGAGCCTGAAAGCTACAACATTGCGGCCAATCATCCAGAGAATTATTCCCGCCTTGTTTTCCGGCAGTCAGATGAGCAACTCAGCTTCCCTGTGGACGAGTTCTACCGCACGATCAGTGGTGCCTTACCATCCTGGATGGTGGTGTACTTTCCTCCCGGCACCGTCACCCAGGATGGCGAACCGCTACCGTACCCTGTGCTGTACGAGCAGGGGCAGCGACTGATGTTCAAGGAGCCAGATCATGAGTGACTGGCATGATGAACTGGAGTTCGCGCTGTTGCCGCTTGAAGACGCCAAAATCGATAGCGACTGCATGACCTCTGTGATCAGCAATGCCCTGAGCGAGCAAGGCATCTTCCATCAATGCCGTATCGGATACGCAGAGGACCGACTGAGCCTAATGGTCACTGCTCCCCATTGTTGGATCGAGCTCGAACAGGGCTGGAGTATCGATATCCGGCTCAGGCAGTGGCTGGGCGATGAGGACGACCTCCCTCATGGCGTATTCCAGCCATCCAATTACCCGAGAGTTCGATACCAAGGCAGTGCGTGGCTGGTTCCACACCTTGATGCGGGAGATTTGAGGTCGATGACAAATGATGCCTACAGCAAGTTGAAAGTGCCATGGCTCGCCGGGCGAGCCAGAGCGGCCTGACGCCGGTCGAAACTTGCATTTTCTCAGGTTCTGATAGCTTCGAAGTAAAGAACTATCGGGGACTGAAACCATGGTGAAGGTAACAAAAATAGTAGCAGTGGGACTCGCCGGGATCGGCGTTGTGGAGCTCGCCTTAAGGGGTACCGATGCATCGCTCTACGCATGGTATCTATTGTTGGTGCTCTGGGTGATCCTACTGCTCATTCGCTTCGCAATGGCCGCAGTCGATGCTTACAAGACAGTTTTTACTAAGGGACCCGATGGGCAAATGACGTTTCCTGAATTCGAGAAAAAGATGGCGTCGTTTAGTCGAGGTGGTGGTAGGGAAGAAAACGGTCCAAGCAGCACGACAACCTCTGGCACCGGGAGTCAAGAAGGCGCAGGCGATCTGTTCGATGACTTCAGAGTCAATCCGATCCTCCGAGAGGATGATCCGTTCGGGGAGTTTTTCGACTCTTGAGGTGGTTCCTGATGGGTACACATCAACAGAACCAGGTAACCAGCTCCGCAGATAGCCAACAGAACCATCTAAAACAGACCGGCCTCACGGAACCATCTATAGCAGACTGAGAAAGAAAATGTTCATCCGAGCCTACCTGAGAGCATCAACCCGGGAACAGAATGCCGATCGGGCAAAGGAGTCTTTGATTCAATTTGCCGAACAGCACGGCCACCGGATCGCAGCTTTCTATACTGAGAATGTTTCCGGAGCAACTCTGCACCGGCCTGAGCTGATGAGGCTGATTGCCGAGTCCGGTGAAGGCGATATTGTTCTGGTTGAACAAATTGACCGTCTTGCCCGTCTGAAACAGAAAGACTGGGATATCCTGAAACAGAAACTGAGTGCCAAACGGCTTTCAATTGTTTCACCCGAACTTCCCACAAGTTGGCTGGCTCTGGATCGGAAAGATGAAACCGGCTTTACTGATTCCATCCTGCAAGCTGTGAACTCGATGATGCTGGATATGCTGGCCGCCGTGGCCCGTAAAGATTACGAGGATCGCCGCCGGCGTCAGTCCCAGGGGATAGGTAAAGCCAGGGCCGAAGGCAAATATCGGGGGCGGCAGCCAGACATCAAGCGTCGTCAACATGTGGCCAGCCTACTGCGCACTGGCCATAGCTACAGCGAGATTCAGGACATACTGGGATGCTCCAGGCACCTGATTGCCTCTGTCGCAAAAGAGCAAAGGCAGTCCGAGGCTGCCTGATGGAAGCTTTGTTCCAACTGCACAACAGAAGGAGATCGCTCTGTGATTGATCTATCTGCAACACTGATTGGCTTTGCCAGCTTTGTTCTGGTGGTACTGGCCATCTGCGGCGCTGCTTACTTCAAAGCAGATCGCCTGGAAGATTGGGTTAAAACCAAACTCGTGAAACGGCCAAACCGAACCCCGTAGAAAGTCCGGGAGTTATTGTCAAATCTGGTGTATGACCATCAGGCAGCGTTCCTGCCAGATTGATCTTCCACCTGTATTCCATCCTGAAACTGCACGTTGTCCACGACCAGCTTCAGTTGGTCAAACCCCTTGATTCGCTTCCAGCGT
>NZ_JBSXOP010000088.1:0-31905 GCF_056859535.1 Marinobacter sp. L-46 | reverse complement strand
CGGCGATTTTCAACCCAGTTGTCCAAATAGCTGCACCTAAGCAGCTAATTTATTGAGCTCAACTTCCTGTAGATTTCCGGGGTTGAGCGACACCGGACCGGTGACCTCCCAGTTCCGGGTATTGCCAGACCAGCGCTGAGGATTCCGGCGCTTTGCTCTTTCATAAACCATTTTACGATTCGCCAGGCGCTGGTGATCAACACCACGATGCCGATCTGCCGGTGTCACGAAGTTGATGCCACTGTGCAGATGCCGTTCGTTGTAGGCGTACTCAAACGCCAGCATCCATTCACGCACAGCCGTGAGCGATTTAAAGCCCTTTGAGGGCCACTCCGGGCAGTATTTGACCGTGCGAAACAGCGATTCCGAGTATGGATTATCGTTGCTCACTCTCGGGCGGCTGTGCGACATCAGCATGCCCAGATCGGCCAGCCGGGCCTTGAGCGTATAAGACGTCATTGGCGCCCCATTATCAGAGTGCAACACGGGTGGGTTGTGCCAGCAGCCCTCTCGCAGCAGAGCGCGTTCAACCAGCTTTTTCGCCAGCTCTCCCGACTCCGCTTCATGGATTTCCCAGGCAATGATCTTGCGGCTGTAAATGTCCATGATCAGGTAGAGATACCAGTGCTGACCACGCATCGCTGAAGGACAATAACTAATGTCCCAACTCCAGACCTGGTTCGGGCCTGTCGCCGTGAAGCTGGTCGGTTCCGGCACCTTGCGAGGTGGCTTCATGCGCCCTCGGTAGTTTTGTTGCTGGTGCTTTTTCAACACCCGGTAAAACGAGGATTCCGATGCCAGATAAAGCCCCTTGTCGGCCAGCGACGGCACGATCTGGGAGGGCGGTAAACTCCGGTACTCGGGTTGATTACACGCACTCAGAATGGCCACCTCCTCGGCCTGTGTGAGTTTATGGGGCTGTTCAGCCCGTTCTGCCTCCGGACGCCGGTCTTCTGCAACGGTGCCGTTAGCACCTCGCCAACGCTTCAATGTGCGCTCACTCATATCGATCAACTCTGCGGCCTTGTATCGGGCTGCACCACCGGCAACGGCTTCATCGAACAGTTCCAAGAGCCTTGCACGTTCATCCAGCGGCGTCAGTCGTCCTCGCTGCTGTCCGGATCTTCGCCGTACAAGGCTTCGAGCTTTTTTGACAGCACCAGAAGCGACGTTGTCTCAGCCAGAGCTTTATCTTTGCGGCGCACTTCGGCCTTCAGTTTTTTGATGGTTTTCCGGGCATCCCTTTGTTGCTTCTGAGCAACTTTGTCCCGGTCTGGCTGCATGCCAGCGCCTTGCAGGCAAGCTTCTTTCCAACGCTGAACCTGCTCTGGATACAGGCCTTTCTCACGGCAATAAGCACTGAGCTCGGCTTCGGACATTGCCGCCGTTTCCACTACAACGGCCAGCTTGGCTTCAGGGGACCAGTCTTCCCCGGTATTACGATTACCTGGCACGGGCATTCCTTGTTGTCGACACTGTTTCAACCAACTATACAGAGTCACATCGGAGATGCCTTCCTCTGCCGCAACCGATAGCACACTCCGGTTCTGCGGTGGCAACAACTTCTTCAACACGGCGGCTTTACGTTCTTCGGAATAACGTGGCATGAATGCTCCCATGCCGCCCCTACTGACTAAATTCAGGCGAAATTGCCAACTGGACAACTAGGCTGACAGAGGGGGACACTGGCAACGGTGAAGCTGGAGCGCGAGTATCTGCTTGAGGATCAAATCACAAAGGATATCTCCATCCTCAGTGATCACTGGTTGTTGATTGGCCGCCAAGTATACACCGATTTTGGGAAATACATTGACCTGCTGGCTATCGATGCCACAGGCTCCATCATTATTATTGAACTGAAGAAGCACAAAACGCCTCGGGACGTGGTTGCTCAAACCATTGATTATGCCGCTTGGGTCGAGAATCTTTCGTCCGAAAAGTTTGTTCAGATCTACGCAGACTTTGCAGCCAATCATCGCCTGCCAGACCTAACCTTTGATCAGGCGTTCAAAGCTAAGTTTGGTGCGGCACCGGTAGAAGATGAAATCAATAGCTTTCACCAGATGGTGATCGTTGCCGCTGAACTCGATGCGAGTACCGAGCGGATCATCAACTATCTCAATGATAAACCTGAATCCGTGACTTCAACGAGCTGAACTCACGCCCAAAGCCTGCAATAACAAGGCTTAGAGCGATATAATAGCACCTGACATCCATTCACCCAGTCAGTGCTTTCGGCTCATGCGTACCTTCACTCTCCAGCAATCCCGAACCGAAGTCTATACACCCAATGGCGGGCTGGCCCTGGTGGGCCACTGCCTGAACCGGCACACGTCGCTTATCAAAACCGCTCGCACGGTCGCCAAGCGCCACGGTATTCCGAACATTGAGCTGATCCGCACCTACCTGGGCCTGATCACGCTGGGCAAGAGCGACTTCGAGGCGGCCGAGCCGGTACGAACAGATCCGTTCTTCAAATCGGCCATGGGCATCAAGCAGTCGCCATCTTCAGCCCGTTTGCGCCAGCGATTTGATGAAGATGCCCAAGCCCTGACGTCATTGCTGGAGGATGCCAGCGTTGAATTTCTTCAGTCCGTCGAAGCGCCGGTGTCACCACTGGCGATGGGCCATGTTGCCCTGGATATGGATGTCTTTCCCATGGACAACAGCCAGACCCATAAAGAGGGTGTCAGCTACACCTACAAGGGTTACGACGGCTATGCACCCATTGCCGCGTATCTGGGCCAGGAAGGCTGGTGCCTGGGTTGCGAGCTACGCCCTGGCAGCCAGCACGCCAATAATGGTTTTCTGGATACCCTCAAACGGGTTTTGCCCCGGGCCCGGTCACTGACGGACAAGCCCATCCTGCTGCGTCTGGACAGTGCACACGATGCCTGTGACAATCGCGACTTCCTGCGCGAGCAGGACCAGATCGACTTCCTGATCAAGTGGAACCCTCGCAAGCAGGACCCCCTGGCCTGGGCGGACAAGGCTCAGGCCCAGAAGGCCTGGACACTGGAGCGCGACGGCAAGATGGAAGCGGTTCTGTCAGAAGACCTTCCGGACGAACCCGGTCTGCGCCGCATCGTGAAGGTCACTGTTCGCACCAGTGATGCCGCTGGCCAGTTGTACCTGGAGCCGGAGGTCAGCCTCGAAGGCTGGATTACTTCCTTACCAGTCGACGAGGTCAGTGACCAACAAGTCATGGCGCTGTATAGCGACCACGCCACCAGCGAACAGTTTCACAGTGAGTTCAAGACCGACCTGGACCTGGAGCGCCTGCCCTCCGGCAAGTTCGACACCAACAACCTGGTCATGGCCTTCGCAACGATGGGGTACAACGTGCTGCGCTGGATGGGCCTGAGGCTGACCGGCCCGGATGCGCCGGTGCGCCACCCGGCCAAACGCCGTCGCCTGAGAACGGTGATGCAGGAACTGATGACCATGGCCTGTCGCCTGGTGCATAGTGGCCGGCAGTGGATCCTGCGCTTTGGCCGGCACTGTCCGGGCTTTGCCGTTTACCAAGATCTTTACGAAGGAATCGCCTCCTCCGGATAAGCCAATTCGACAACGGCCATATCTTAAAACCACCCGGGAAACCATGCCGGGGCAATCCGCTATTGCCTGGCGACCCTAGCTTGATCAAAAAACAGCCACATCCTGGTGGCTGGTCGACTTCAGCCTGCACGTTCCAGGCATTATCAACCTGCTTTTGGTCAAGTTTTCACTCACATTAGCGCCGATGGCGCTTTGCGGGGTATATTGGCCTGCAAAGTCACTGATTCAGGCATTAGATAGGAAAGTTTTCGAAAACGGGAAAATACTTATATCCGGGGGTGTTCAGAGCACCCCCGGCAGAACTCAGCTTACGGCGCTGGTGCCCATAAGCTTTGCAGCTGTCCCAGCAACGACGAGCCCACTCCCTGGTTACCCAGGAATCCCATCACAATCGGCACAAACTGCTGGATCATGCCTGCGTCCATGCCAAGGGCCGAGAATGCGGTCTGAACACCGTCCATAGAAGTCACGTTGGACAGCAGGCTTTCACCCAGCCCGCCACCGCCGCCCAGCAGGCTGGACAGGCCGGAAGCTTCGCTGGTCAGACTGCTCATGGCGTCTGTACCCAGCTGATTCTGTGCAAGCTGCAACAGGGCTCCGGTGCCGCCAACGGCCTGGGTCTTGGTAACACCAAGGTCATTCTGGAGCTGGCCCACCAACTGCTGGGCTTCGCCAGTGACTTCCGTTGTGGACGAAAGTGCTTGTGTGCCGGTGGCGAGAGCATCGTTCAGGCTGAAGGCGCTAGCGGCTGGGGCCAGCAGGTAGATGCTTGAAACAAGAAGAAACTGTTTGAAAATTGCGCTCATTAGGGTGTCCTGATGGTGGGTGGGAAATAGCATGATCCTAACGAATATGGGGGCGATTACAACTTAATAAAAGTTCGGGAAACCGAGACAGCCCCGTTTTTGTCCGCATCCTGATTTCTGCTTCTGCCTATATCACGAATGCAGCAAGCATGCTAAAACGTCGTCGGCCAGCCGTCGCCAGCACTTCTGGGGGCACCGGGCACTCTTCCATTTCTCAGGATGAAGGTTGAAACCAATACCACCAATCAAAACAGCCGGGAAGTGTTCGATACGCGGTATGTCGCCGGTTCTTTGATATTATGTGCGCCTTCCACAACTGACAGAACAGGAGCTCACCATGGCGGAATCGTCTCTAAAAGAACAGCTTGGCAACGCCGTAAAAGATGCCATGCGCAACAAGGAGAAGGACCGGCTTGTTACACTGCGCATGGCCCAGGCGGCGGTGAAGCAGATCGAGATTGATGAGCGCCGTGAGCTTGGCGACGACGACGTTCTGAAAGTGCTGGATAAAATGCTCAAGCAGCGCCGTGATGCGGCCAGCCAGTATGAGGAAGCGGGTCGTGGTGAGCTGGCGGACAAAGAACGGGCAGAAATGGCCATTATTGAAGAGTTCATGCCCGCCGCGCTCAGCGAAGAAGAGCTTGAAGGTTTGATTCGTGCAGCCATCGGCTCGACCGGTGCCAAAGGCATGCAGGACATGGGCAATGTAATGAACGAGTTGCGCCCCCAGGTAACCGGCCGGGTGGATATGGGACAGTTAAGCAAGATGGTGCGGGCTGCGCTGGCCGGTTAAGGCTTGGTTATTGCCGAATTTGTGTTTAGCATTGCTGCTTCACGGGTACTGCAACGGTACCCGTGAGGTCAGAAAATTATGGACACTCTCCGTCACGGATTGAAGGAGCAAAGGAATGAGTAAGAATGTGGTTTTGTTGGGCGACCTGGGCACAGACCATGAAGGGTTTCCGCCCACCCCGGTGATTGCCGGTTCCCCCGATGTTCTGGTTGATGGTAAGCCTGTCGCCCGTGTGGGCGATCCCCTGGCACCGCACTCCAAGCCCAAGCATCCGCCTCATCCCCGCGCCGTAGCGGCGGGTTCTGCTACTGTGCTGATTAATGGCATCCCTGCAGCCGTTACCGGCAGCGCCGTGTCTTGCGGTGGTGTAACCATCGGCAGCGGTAGTGTGGTGATCGGGAGTTAACTCCCGGGTAAGCAGGGCTGCCTCGGCAGAATTCATGATAGGCTTCGGTTTTAGCACCGCCGTTTCAGGCGGTGGCGTTATTTTATGGAGCCTTCATGAGCGATAACCCCCTGGCGCAGATTCTCGAGATGGACGGCGAGGAGCGATACGATTACTTCCTGGATGCCGTTGTTGAAGAGCGGGAAATCTGGATTCTGGTCAATGCTGATAACCAGTTTCTGAAAATTGTTTCCGACGAAGATGGCGTGGCTTACCTGCCGGTCTGGCCTGGTTCAGAATTTGCTGCTGACTACGCCAAAGACTCCGGCGATCTCTCTCCCAAAGCGGTTTCTTTGCCGGATTTCTTCCGGAAGTGGGTAACCGGCCTGAGTCGCGATGGCCTGGACGTGGGCGTCTTCCCCGGTGGGCAGGGCGAGCTGTGGATTACCTCCCCGGATGAGCTCAAGCGGGACCTGCAAGAACTCATGGCGTTCTGATTACCTCCCTGAATCTCCGGAGATCACTATGGATGATGCCTGGCTCACAGCCTTGCCGAAAGCAGAGCTACACCTGCACCTTGAGGGTGCCCTTGAACCGGAACTGATGTTTGCACTTGCCCGGCGCAACAATATTGAACTGCCGTGGGCCGATGTAGAGGCACTGCGGCAGGCTTATTCTTTCAACAACCTTCAGGAATTCCTGGACCTGTATTATCAGGGTGCGAACGTTCTGCGCACGGAGCAGGATTTCTATGACCTTACCTGGGCCTATCTGCAGAAATGCCATGCCCAGGGCGTGGTGCACGTTGAGCCTTTCTTTGATCCCCAAACCCATACCGAACGTGGTATTCCATTCGAAGCCGCCATCACAGGCATCAGCACCGCACTGCGTGACGGCCGTGCACAGCTGGGAATAACCGGCGGGCTGATTCTGAGCTTTCTTCGCCATCTGTCGGAAGAGGAAGCCTTTCAGACCTTGCAGCAGGCCATGCCGTTTCGGGATCAGTTCTTTGCCGTAGGGCTGGACAGCTCCGAGAAGGGTCATCCGCCCATCAAGTTCGAGCGGGTGTTTGCCAAGGCCCGGGCCGAGGGCTTTCTGGCGGTTGCCCATGCCGGCGAGGAAGGGCCGCCGGAGTATATCTGGCAGGCTCTGGACCTGCTCAAGGTCAACCGGATTGACCACGGTGTTCGTGCGGCCGAAGATCCCGCCTTGCTCGACAGGCTGGCGGACGAGCAGGTTCCGTTAACGGTTTGCCCGCTGTCTAATATCAAGTTGTGCGTGTTTCCGGATATGGCGCAGCACAATATTCTTGAACTGCTGGAACGCGGTTTGAATGTGACCGTGAACTCGGATGACCCGGCGTATTTCGGTGGCTATGTGCTGGAGAACTTCACCGCGCTGCGGGACAGCCTCGGTATGACAGAAGACCAGGCCCGGCGGCTCGCCCTCAACAGCATGAATGCCCGGCTGGTTTAACAGCGACAGGTTAAGGAAACTAAAATGATTGTATGTGGCGTTGAACTGACCGGCAGCGATGCGGTGGTGTGTTTGCTGAATCTCGACCGCGGGCAATTCAGCCTGCCGGAGTGTAAGGTTCGCAAGCTGTCGCTGCGCAAAAACCATACCCGCGAAGACCTGAAACAGTTTCAGGCTGAATTCGCGGCCCTGATGGCTGAACACGAGGTTGGGTGTGTGGCGATCAAGGAGCGGATGCCCAAGGGCAAGTTCGCCGGCGGGGCCATCAGCTTCAAGCTGGAGGCGACGATTCAACTGATGGCCGGAAACGAGCCGGAAGTCCGGTTGCTGCCGTCTTCCCTGATTAAATCCACACTGGCTTCGAACCCGTTACCCATTCCGTTTGCTGAAACCGGCTTGAAGGCCTTTCAGGAAACCGCCTTTACCGCAGCTTATGTGGCGCACATGGCGAAGTAGGTAGTAAGCTGGCCCCGCGTAGAAACCGTGCCCCCGGGGGCGGGTATTGCCGATTCTGAAGGCACATAAAACCTGGTCTACCCCTAAACAGTGGGTGGAGCACATCAAACAGGTGCCTCTGGGCCCGAATGTGGTCAGCTTTCTGGGCCATAGCGATTTGCGGGTGGGGGTGATGGGGCTGAGCCGGGCGACGGCCGGTTTATTCCTGCGCGTTAAGGCTTTCCATATCGTAACCGCCACGGCCTGTCGTGTCGGCTAACATGTAATGTCTGTTTGAGGCATGTTTAACCGAGTACGACAGGTTCCGGCTATGGCCAAAAGGTCTTTTGTTCGTAAATCCCTGCGCCTGCTAGCCATGGCATTCGGCGCCGTTTTAGCGCTGTTTTTTCTGACCATCCTGTTGTTCCGGGTTGTGAACCCGCCCACCTCCGCCTTTATGCTGACCTATCAGCTTGGCACTGCGCCAGAGCCGCTTCGGCAGGAATGGGTGCCCATGGCGGAGATTTCACCCTGGATGCCGCTGGCGGTGGTTGCCAGTGAAGATCAGCGGTTCCCCTATCATGCCGGGGTGGATTTCGAGGCCATCCGCAAGGCAGTATCCGAGTACAAGGCCGGAGAGGGCTTGCGGGGCGCCAGCACCATTACCCAGCAAACCGCCAAGAACCTGTTTCTCTGGAATGGTCGCAGCTTTGTTCGCAAGGCGCTTGAAGCCGTGCTGGCACTGGGGATTGATGGCCTGTGGCCAAAGGAACGGGTGCTGGAGGTTTACCTGAATATTGCGGAATTCGGGCCCGGAATCTACGGAGTAGAGGCCGCCAGCCAGATCTACTTCGGCAAACCTGCCCGCCAATTATCCCAGACCCAGGCTGCCCGTTTGGCCGCCGTGCTGCCCAATCCAAAAGTGTTGAGCGTAACGGCACCCACAGCTTATGTGCAGGAACGGGTGGTCTGGATTCAGCAGCAGATGAACCAGCTCTCCGGGCTCAAATATCTTGAACAGCTGTAATGCGTCAATCGGTATGGGTCGTCAATACAAACCGCTCAAGTACCGTATACACCGAGCCACTTGCACCGGGTGTGCTTTCGAACAGCACGAAGTCCTTGACCGGCATGGTGCCGAATGAAGTGTTCCTGTGGCCCTCAAGCAGTGACGCCACCGAACCGGTCGGTGGGCGGAATCGACTGATTGTTATGTGAGGTTTGAAGCTTGGGTTTTTTAGCGTAAACCCGTTGTTGGTGAGTCGGTTTGCGAGGTTTTGTTGGAACTCCCGAAGTTGGTCTTCCGGCGATACTCCAGCCCAGAGAATTTTCGGGCTCTCCGGGGAACCGAAGCAACCCAGTCCCTGCACATTGAGTTCAAAGGGTGATTGGGTAACACCCCGTGCCAGGTCGCAGGCCAGAGCCACCTGCGGCTCTTCGACCTGGCCGAGGAATGCCAGGGTCAGGTGCAGTTGTCCACGGCTTTGCCAGCGAGCCCCGGCTACCTGTGTTTTCATCTGCAGGAGGCTCGCCTTGACGGCCTCGGGTATCTCCAGTCCGAAAAACAGCCTTGGCATAACGCGTTTCCGCCTTCAAAGGCTCAAGTCAGTTTCATATTTCATCATATCCCTCTTGATCAGCAATTTCCCGTCCCGGACAGACGCCAGCACGGGTTGCTGCCCCATCAAAACTTCATAGGGGGTTTGTCCCTGCTGCACGATACACCGGGCCGGTAGTCCTTCTTCAATGCCGTAGTCCTGAAGGTCCAGCGCGGCGGCGCCGTTATCGGTGATGAGCTCCAGCGATTTTTCGATCTGGCTCATGCCCAACATATGGCAGGCGTGCAGGCCGACGTCCAGGGTGCGCAGCATGTTGCCATTGCCGATGGGATACCAGGGGTCGCGAATGGAGTCCTGGCCGAAGGCGACTTTCAGGCCGGCGTCCAGTAGTTCCGGTACGCGGGTCAGGCCGCGGCGCTTAGGGTAGCCATCGAAACGGCCTTGCAGGTGCAGGCTTTCGGTGGGCATGGATAGGAACCGAAGGCCGGATTTTTTCAGTAAGCGGAACAGCCGGCTGCAGTAGGCATCGTTGTAAGAGCCCATGGCACAGGTGTGGCTGGCGGTTACCCGGGATCCGTAATCCAGGCGTAGGGCTTCAGCGGCAAGCACTTCCAGGAACCGGGATTCCGGGTCGTCAATTTCATCGCAATGGACATCCACCAGCCGGTCGTTCTTGTGGGCCAGCTCCATCAGCCAGCGCACAGACTCGGCGCCGTAATCCCGGGTGAACTCGAAGTGGGGGATGCCGCCTACCACATCGGCACCCAGTCGCACCGCCTCTTCCATCAGCTCTCGGCCATTCTTGAAGGACAGGATGCCTTCCTGTGGAAAAGCTACGATCTGCAGGTCGACCAATCCGGCGGTCTGTTCTCGCACTTCCAGCATGGCCTTGAGGGCCGTCAGGTTTGGGTCGGTTACATC
Source organism: Marinobacter sp. L-46 (assembly GCF_056859535.1). NCBI lineage: Bacteria > Pseudomonadati > Pseudomonadota > Gammaproteobacteria > Pseudomonadales > Marinobacteraceae > Marinobacter > Marinobacter sp. L-46. Next base: position 21,972 of record NZ_JBSXOP010000088.1, on the reverse strand, counting down.
CACATGGGTGCGCACGTACTGGATACCGTGGGTGGCAAACAGCTTAAGGGTTTCGGTGGCCCGTTTGATCACATCTTCATGGGACAGCATGGCTTTGCGCTCGGCCCAGCACTCAATGCCTTCAAACAGAGTGCCGCTCTGGTTCCAGCGGGGTTCACCGGCGGTCATGGCAGCATCCAGGTGGATGTGGGGTTCGACAAAGGCCGGCGTAACCAGGTTGCCGGCGGCATCCAGTTCGTTGTCCCCAGCGGCGGCGGGCCCTGGCATCGGGAGAATGTTGGTGAAGCGCCCGCCGGCAATGGTGAGTTTGTACAGTCCATCCTTGCGCGGCAGGCGGGCGTTTATGATTGCGTTCACTTGTTCGGTCATTTTGTCTCCTGGTGTTGGCGCACCGGCGGTTCAGGGTTAAACAGCAGGTGGGCCATGAGCAGTGATTTGAAATTGTCTGAGCTGTCGGCGTCACTGGCCAGGCCATCGGATAGTTGGTTCATCCGGTTACGAACGGTGTTCCGGTGGCAGCTCAGGGTTTCTGCCATGGCGCTCTGGTTGCCGCGACAGCTGACCCAGGCCTCTAACAGGTCTGCTGAACCAGCGAGAAGTTCGGTATCAACGTTTCCACCGTTTGTGTGCTCAGCCCGGACAATCGCCCTGCCGATGATTTCAGTCACCTCGACCATGGGCAGGGAATAGGGCTGTTCAAACAACGGAAGCGCCAGATCGTCGGCCAGTTGGCACAGACTGTTCGGTAACTGGCCAATGTACGCATCTCCTTTGAGAACGACCAGCCCGGCGATGTTGCAAGCTTTGCCTTCGTACAGGCATTCCGCCAGGTTCTGGGGGCTGCGATGCCGGCTGATGCCGGTGACAAACACCAGTTCACCACCTTTGACCCAGTCCTTGAAGGAGCGGTTTTCAGCGAGGTAGGGCCAGCGTACCGGATTGCCGGCGGCGGCATCGCCACCCCGGATCCGGATGGTGCTCAGCCCCGGGAGCTTGGGTACATCGATGCACTGTAGGGCCATTTATGCGGTTCCCATCACCATGGCCCGGCGTTCCAGCACTGCCTGAGAAACCACAAGTACCAGGCTGTAGCTGAATGCGGCCACCAGCACACCGACAATCGGCGCAATCCAGGGCGAGGTGTAGGCGGCTGCGGAGCCAATCGCGTAAGCGGCAAGGCCGGGTACGTTGAACGCGGGCAGTGTTGTTGTGGCCAGGTTCGGGTACTGGCGTTTATAGCCGACAAAGTAGCTGGCCATGATGACGCCGCCGATGGGCGGGATAAAGGTGCCCAGTAGGACAAGAAATGGAATCAGCCACTGGTACATGCCCATGACCGCCAGGACGGTGCCGATGCCGGCCCCGACAATGGTGACCAGTTTGCGGCGGCGGGTACGGACCAGGTTGCAGCCTGCGACAGCAAAGTTATAGACGGTGTTGTCCTGGGTGGTCCAGAGGTTCAGGAACAGCATCAGAATGCCCAGTGTTGCCAGCCCCTGCGCGACCATGATATCGACAATGTCGGCCTGTTGATAAACCAGGGCACCGAAGGCGCCGATCAGGGTCATCAGGCCGTTGCCCAGGAAAAACGCCAGTAGTGTGGCGATGACGGCAGTCTTTCCGGATTTGGCGAAGCGGGTCCAGTTGGTGGCCTGTGTACCGCCACTGACAAAGGTGCCGAACACCAGGGTGATAGCCGCCGCAACCGTCATCTCACTGGATGGAGTGATCGCCAGTAAACCGGCCAGCCCGCCGGCATCCGAGGTGGCCATGGTCATGCTGACGGCTACCAGAATAATCATGGCGGGCACGGCCACCCGGGACAGCCACTCAAGGCCGCGATAGCCGATAAAGGCCGTGACGCAGAAACCGAACCCGAACAGGACCATCAGCGGGGTGGTCAGGCTCTCCGGCATGCCGGTCAGTTTCACTAACAGTATGGCCATGGTGGCGGTGCCCCAGGCGTACCAGCCAATCTGGGTGAAGCCAAGGATGATATCCGACAGCTTGCTGCCCATTTCTCCAAAGGTGAAGCGGCTCATAAGGGCGGTGTTGAGACCACTCCTGGCTGCAATGTAGCCCAGTACAGCGGCATAGATTCCCAGTAGCAGGTTACCTGCTGCGAGTACCATCAGCATGGTGGAAAAATCAAAGGCCACACCAACGGTGCCGCCGGCCCACATGGTAGCGGTGAAAAAGGTGAAGCCCAGCAGTACCAGCCCCATGGACCAGACGCTTTTGCGTTGATCCATGGGCACCGGGCTTAGGGGGTAGTCCTGCTCTTGCGGGGTTGCCTGAGTAGTCATGGTGATTTCTCCGTATCGTTAGTCATCACGACAAGCGTTCGCAACCTTCATGCCATTTCCGGATTCGGGCAGGTAAAAGCCTGCAGGCTCCGGGTACTCATTGTGCATATTGCACAATTTCTTGGGTTGCGGAGCCCCGGGACTGCGGTTTATGCATGGAATTGGTGCGGGATCACCGAGCCCTATCCAAATTGGTGCAGGGTTGAATTCTAGAACAACCCGATCTGCGGCGTAGTCAGCTCTACCGGCAGTGCTTCCAGTTCTGGAATCTTCTCCCGCAGCAATTCGGTCCACAACGCAGCCAGCTCCACCGCATGGCCGTTGTCTGGCATGTGCATGAATACATAGGGCTGAATGCCAGCCTCAATCCAGGCAGCCACGCGATCTACCCAGGGCGCAAGAAAGGTTCGGTTGGTTTCCAGGTCGGGATGGCCTATGTAGCGAATCACCGGCGCCGCGTCGCTGGGCAGGATGTGCACCGGAACTCTGGGCTTCTTGCGCTGGGCATCGATGGTTGATTCACAGTCGGGCGTGGCAGAGAACAACGCCCGGCTATCAAGAACCATCCTTGCCAGCTTTCGGGCCCGCAAACCCTGGTTCAATGTCCGTTCCTCTTCACCCTTGGCGAAAAATGCCGGGTGGCGGACTTCTACAGTCCAGTGAAGAAACTTGGGTGCGGTATCCAGGAACCGCCAGAGCTGATCTAGCCGCTGAGGGCCAAAGCCGGCGGGTAGCTGCAGCATCATGGGGCCCAGCACATCGTTTAGCGGCTCAATCAGCGATAGAAAAGTATCCAGCTCATCGCCCACGCCGGTGAGAAAGCGTTCGTGCGTGATGGCTCGGGGCAGTTTGAACAGGAAGCGGAAGCTGTCCGGCACCTGCTGCCGCCATTGCAGACACTGATCCCGGCTGGGGCTGGCGTAGAAGGTGGTGTTGCCCTCAACGGTGTTGAACACCCGGGCATAGCGCGCCAGGGGAGTGCCGCCGGGTGGCAGCTGGTTGTTCCAGTTCGGATCTTGCCACTGGGGACAACCGAGGTAGTAGGGCAGTGCCATCTTTTTTCGCTGCTCTGCTGTGGATAAATTGATCACTCAGGCGCCGGGGATATCAAAGCTGCACTTTTCCCCTGAGCGCCTTGGTTTTACCTTTTTTGGTTTTGTTGTCCACACGCCGACGTTGGGAGCCCTTGGTTGGCTTGGTGGGGCGGCGGGCTTTCTGTTGCTTTACCGCCTCCTGGATCAACTCTTTCAGGCGCTGAAGGGCATCGTCCTTGTTTAGCTCCAGGGTGCGGAAGGACTGCGCTTTGATCACGATGATGCCGTCTTTGCTGATTCGCTGGTCAGACAACGCCATCAGCCGCTCCTTGTAGAACGGCGGCAGGCTGGAGTTCTGGATATCGAACCGGAGGTGAACGGCAGAGGCAACCTTGTTGACGTTCTGCCCGCCCGCGCCCTGGGCGCGTATCTGGGTGATCTCAATTTCCCAGTCTGCCAGTTCAACGGCGTTGGAGATTTTCAGCATGGGCTTCCTCAGCGCCGGAAAAAGCGGGGGTTACGTTCGATAAAGGCATCAATCCACCGCTCCAGGAACGAGGCCTCGTCCGGATTCTTCAGGTAACGCCAGCCCAGGGTCGAAATGATCAGGGCACCAATGGCATCCACAATCAGGTCCCACATGGTATCGGTCAGCCCGGATGGATCCCCCAGCATGGGTTTTTGCATGTTCATTCCGAATAATGAATCCATGGTGAATTCGAAGACCTCCCACAGGGCCCCAATGCCCAGGGCAAACATGAAGGCAAAGAGGGCAACAAAGCCCGGCTTCAGGTGCATCTGGAGCTTCTCGGTTTCGTTCATGATATGCACCAGCAAAAAACCGAGGATGCCAAGCAGGAAGCCCGAAGTGGTGTGCAGGGCCATGTCCCACCACCAGAAGCGGGTGTAGTAGTCGCGAATTTCGCCCAGAAACAGGGACGCGAACACAAAGCCGATGGCCGCCAGCTGCAGTCCCGGTGGAATGTGAATGCGGAAACGCCGCTCAAACAAAACCGGGAAAAAGGTAATGGCAATGATCATGCTGGTCAGGAAGGCAGTGAACCAGCGCTGGCCGATTACAGCAAACACCGCCTCGGCCAGGAGTATCAGTTGCAGGGCAATGGTGATTCTCTGGTGGGTAATTCGAATGCGCATGCACAAGAGGTTCCTGATTTCGTTACGCTTACCCTATCACATCACGCCGGTTTCCAGGCTCCCCGTGACGGTTGCCACGGCTCCGATTGGTGTAGGATAACGGGCATAACCTGAAGCAAGAGACGTTTTACCATGTTGAAGACATTTCTGATGACATTGCTGGCGGCCAGTGTTGCCTTGTTGGCGGGCTGCTCCGGGCCGGAATCTCCGCAGGAAGTTTCTGAAGCCTTCTGGCAGGCGGTTGTTGAAGGCGATGCCGGTGACGCCAGCGACTACTCCACGCTGGTCGACGAGGCTGCGTTCGACAGTTTTGGCGAGAACTGGAAGAACGTGCAAGTGGCCTGGGGCCGCGTTGTTATTGATGAGCAGGTTGCCCGGGTAACCACCACCCTGAGCGGGCTGGAGGGGCGTGATGAAGCGGTTGAAACGGTCACCTACCTGGTGCGCCAGGGGGATGAATGGCTGGTGGACTACTACCGCACCGGCGACGCCCTGGAAGATGGCCCGGTGTGGGGCAGCCTGGTTGGCCAGCTGGAAAAGCTGGGCGAGGATCTTAAAGTCCGCTGGGCACAGCAATCCGATGAGCTGGCACAGGAACTTCAGCTGATGGGGCAGGAGCTTCAGCAGCAAGCCGCACAGATGAGTAGTGAATTCTCGGGCCTGGCAGAAGAGTATGGTGAGCAGCTGGGGCAACAAATGGAAGCCTGGTCCCAGTCATTGCGAGAGGCGCTGAAAGCCAATCCTTCGGCCTCTTCGAAAGACCGGCGCACGCTGAATGAGGCCGTTACCCAGCTTGAAGTGCAGCAGCAAAAACTGGAAGAGGCGGACCTTCAGGCATTGGCCGAAAGCACCGTTGTGGCCGCAAAGACCCAGTTGCAGCTGGGTGAATTAGGTGAGGAATTTGCCGCCTACAAAGCCGAGTGGCAGCAGCGCCTGGCCGAAATAGAATCGGAAATAGAACGGTTTATGCAACAGCTGAAGGAAGGTTAGGAACCTTTTGGGCTGGCATCCGTGATTATTCATTACACCACTCAGATATTCGGAGAGAATCAAGCGTGAAACCTGCATTTATGTTTGCGATTGCAGCCACAGCCCTGCTGGCCGGCTGCCAGACTTCCGGTTACATGACCTCAGCGGCCACCGACGGAGACGGCGTTACCTGCGTTGAGATCTATCAGGCCTTTGATGCCTATGAGCGCGATCGGCAGTCTGCCAGTGCCCTGGCTGACCTGGGTCGGGTGATCAGCCCCGCCGCCGGTAGCTATGCCGATATGGGCGTGAACCAGGCGTCCAAGTACTACGAAGAAATCAAAGCCAGCGCGAATATTGCATTGGCGATGCGCGGTTGCCAGCCCATCCAGTAACACCGGTCATTAGCTGACAAGAGGAATGCGTATGTCCGTCGAAACCAAACTTGTGGTGTGTCCCCACTGCCATAAGGCAAACCGGGTGCCTGTTGATAAACTTGCCGCCGATGGCAACTGCGGTGCCATGAGTGAGGCCCAGATCCAAGGGCAGGCGGGATGAGGTTTCCTGCCGTAACGGTTGTACTGGTGGCTGGTGCGTTGTTGTATGTGCTGTGGGATCAGATGCAGGACGAGCCAGCCCCTGAGGACCCGGCCAGGTACACCAACCTGGGTGCCAGCCCGGCCAAGCGCAGTGACGTGGTGGACTGGGCTGTTACACAGATTCCGGAAGTCTGCGCCCAGGCAACCGGGGGTAGCGGAGAACGGTTTGATGACTGCGTGGAGCGGGCGGAGTCCCGTACCTCCACCTGCCGAAGGGCAATTTACGATAACTTTCCGAACAACGTGACATCAGAAGCAGTTTTCCGGGATGTTTCGATTACCATGATGAATTGCCTGGTGCCGGAGTCGGGCCGGGTTCAGCCCTGATTTTTTCAGTAGACAAGGAATCGTCGTTTGGAATTCATTTTCATTATCCTTGTGGCCGGCGCTGCCCTGCTGGTGCCGGTCGGTTCGCTGCTGGGCTTTCTGGCGTTTCGCCAGCGTGACCGGCACGCCTCCCGTGTTGAAGCGCTGAGCCGTGAAGTCGCAACTCTCCGGCAGGAGCTTGCCGCCCTCAAGAGCGGGAATGCTTTCGGAGAATTTGCGCAAGCAACGGCAGACCTGGCACCCGAGCAGGCGCCTGCGGCTGCGCCCGTTTATCCTGCACAAGCAGAATCTCAGGTTGTTCCGGAAGAAAATCCTCCCCAGGCTACTCCTACACCGCCGCCGCAACCCCGGCAACTTTCCCTTGAAACCCGGCTGATCAACGCCCTGAAAGCAAACTGGATGGTTTGGCTGGGTGGCCTGAGTGTAAGCCTGGCCGGAATTTTCATGGTCAGCCATTCCATCAGCGCAGGCCTGATTGGCCCGGTTCAGCAATTTGCGCTGGCTCTGTTGAGTGGCCTGGCACTGCATGCCGGTGCGGAATATCTGCGCCGGCGCCATACGGGCACCGACCAGGTGTTCGCAGCTCTGGCCGGTGGTGGCAGTATTACCCTTTATGCAGCCTTGCTGGCGGGTGTCCGCCATTATGAGCTTATCGGCCCCGTTACCGGGTTGATACTGCTGGCAGTCGTCTCTCTGGCGACCATGGCGCTGGCCTTGGTGCACGGCCCGTTACTGGCCGTGATGGGGCTGTTTGGTGCCTATGTGGTGCCTTTGCTGGTGGGCGGCGAAGGCGGCAGCGTCCTGTTCGTGCTGAGCTACAGCTTTCTGATTACCCTAAGCTCCATGTTGTTGATGCGGCGCGTTTACCGTGACTGGCTCTGGTATGGCACGCTGCTGGGCGCTCTGGGGTGGTGGTTATTGGCGGGTATGGGCTCGGCCGCAATGCTGGCGACTGCGGGCTACCTTTCGGCGTTGTTTGTGCTGTTTTCCATGTGGCCCGGTGAAGTCAGTCTTTCCGGAGAGCGTCGTCGTGAAGCATTGATTGCCCTGCTGGCAGCCTGGGCTGTGTCCATTTACCAGCAACCGGCTACAGAGCCGCTGTTTCTGGCCTGGTTGTTTATATTGCCGGTGGCAATTCTCTCGCCTTCCGGGCGCGGGGCTTTCTGGTACTTGCCCTGGCTGGCGGTGCTGGCAACCGTTGTGGGTTGGCTCGGGTTTGCGGCTAAGGCTTCGGGAGAGTTTCTGCTGGTTACCCTCGCCGAAGAGCAGCACGGAATATTCCTCACTTACTTGATGCTGGCCGCCGTCATTACCCTGATGTCCGGGCTCTGGCAGTGGCGACAGCAATTGCAGCTCAGGCGCTGGGCCTCACTGGTGATGCTGGCACCGGTTATCTGGTTGCTGCTGGGTTGGTTGTTGTTGGTGCCGGCAGGCGAAGCGTCTGGCGCCTGGGCCCTGGTTTCCTTGTTCGCTGGTGGTGTTTATGGCGCTCTGGCCTGGCGGCTGGAGCAGCGCAGTGAGTGGCGTGCCGGGTTGGTCTGGGCCCTGCTGGCAGCACACGCCAGTTACTCTCTGGCGGTGGTCATGTGGCTGCAGGAAGCCTCGCTTACCTTGGCGCTGGCAGCGCAGTTTGTCAGCCTGGTGTGGCTGGCCCGCCGGTATCAGGCATCGGAGCTGTACTGGCTGTTAAAACTGGTGCTGGCCGTTGTGGTGGCTCGGCTGACCTTTAATCCCTGGCTGGACAACTATCAGGCGGCCAGCCACTGGACGCTGCTGACCTACGTCGGTGCTGCCGGCTTTGCGGTAGCGGCAACCTGGCTGGCCGGGCGCAGCGGTGCTATTCGCCCGTGGCTGGAGGGTGCGTCGTTGCACCTGGTTGTTTTGTTTATGGGGGTGGCCCTGCGTTTTGCGCTGTACGACGGTGACATCTTTGTTCGGGACTACAGCCTGACCGAGGCAGCTATCAATACGCTGCTCTGGGGCTCTGTGAGTGTGGTCTATGTGATTCGCGCCCGAGCCAGCGAGACTCTGGCCTGGCTGTATCGGTTGTTTGCGTGGATTTTGCTGGCCATGGCCGGGTTAAGTTACCTGGTGGCGGTTGTGGCTCATAATCCCTGGTGGACCAGCTGGGTGATTGGCGAAACGCCTGTCTTCAACCTGCTGTTACTGGCCTATGGCGCACCGGTGCTGCTGGCACTGGTGGTTAGCCGTTATCGGGAACTGGTACCCCGGCATTGGGCGCTTGCGGTGGCCGGTGCGGCGTTCCTGTTATTTACCGCCCTGGAAATCCGCCAGCTCTGGCAGGGCAGTGCCATGGCCCTCCAGCACGGCATGGGCGAAGGTGAGCTCTACACTTACTCGGTGGTGGGCATGCTGTATGCGGTGGTGGCCATTCTATGGTCTGCCCGAAACCATAGCCTGATGTTGCACAAGGTTGGCATGGCGCTGCTGGGCGTGGTAATTGCCAAGATTTTCCTGGTGGATATGTCTGGCTTGCAGGGGCTCTGGCGGGTTGCTGCCTTTATGGGGCTCGGATTGGCCTTGCTGGGCCTGGCGTGGGTTTACCGCAGAAGCCGTAAGCTATAAAGTTAACAAACACTCACTTAAATAAAACGCAGTACATGAGGATATCCAGGTGACAGAACTCGTAACTTACGAACTGAATGATGGCATTGCCACCATCACCCTGAACAACGGCAAGGCCAATGCCCTGAGCCACGAGGTTTTTGAGGGGCTGAATGCCGCCCTTGACCAGGCCGAGCAGGACAAGGCCATTGTGATCCTGACCGGCCAGCCCGGTATGTTCTCCGGCGGCTACGACCTGAAAGAAATGCAGAAAGGCCCGAAAGAGGCCATGGCCCTGGTGAAAGTGGGCTCAACCCTCACCCGTCGCCTGTCAGCCTTCCCGCGGCCGGTGATTGCGGCCTGCAGCGGCCATGCCATTGCCAAGGGTGCGTTTATCCTGCTGTCTGTGGATTACCGGGTTGGGGTGGAAGGCAGCTTCAAGTTGGGCCTGAATGAAGTGGCTATTGGCATGACCATGCACCACGCCGGCATCGAGATCGCCCGTCATCGCATGCCTGCGCCTTACTTCTACCGTTCTGTGGTGAATGCCGAGATCTTTAACCCGGAAGGCGCCATTGCGGCCGGCTTCCTGGACGAGGCGGTCGCCCCGGAACAGCTGATGGAGCGTGCGCTGGCTGTGGCTACCCAGATGAAACAGCTAAACATGACTGCACACAAGCAGACCAAGCTGAAAGTGAAAGCCGATTACCTGGCGCTGCTGGATCGCTGCATCGAGCAGGATTTCGCTCACTTTGACCTGATGGGCTGATAGTTAGCTTCCATCCTTGCTGAACTGGCTGACCGGGCGGAACCGGAACAGCCAGGCCAGCAGCAGATCCGGCAGGGTCTGGATTCGGGTGTTGTAGATCATGGCGCTGTCGGTGTAGCTGTTGCGCAGCAGTGCCAGGTAGCTCTCGGTATCCGCCATGATCGCCATAAAGCGCCCAACCACTTCGTGATTTTTCATCTCCGGATAATCTTCAATCCTGGCTTTGAGCACCTGCGTTGCGGCCTGTTCACGGGCAAGCGTTCGCTCCACATTCGCGGCGGACTCCATGCTGGCGGGCGGCTCGGCCCGTAGTGAGGCAATGTGGGTCATCAGTTGTTTTTCATGGGCCATGGCGGCCTTTACCGTATTCTCCAGCATCGGCCACAGGTCATGGCGTTGCTGCAAAATGGTGTCGATGTTGGCCCTGGCCCGGTTTACCCGGTTCTTCAGGAACACCATGTCGTTGTAATGCAGCACGCCCAGATAAAGGCACAGCACCAGTGGCACCATGAGGGCGGACAGCAGCAGGTTGTCCGGGCTGAACCGGCCATCGGCGGCGAGCAATGAGGTGGCGGTGAACAGAAACAGGCCAAGGCTGGCTGCAATGCTGACAAAACTGCGGGCGCCGCGGTTAAGAACACGGTGCTCACGGTTGAAATGCCCAACCACATAGGCAGTATCACCGGGGCGCAGGGCGGGCGCCAAGGGCATCGGTTACCGTGGCTTCAATCAGGTAGGGCCCGTCTGACAGTGCAGCGAGCGGGGTGGCTGGCAGTCTCTGCATCTGGCGGGTTTCGGTCATTTGTTCCAGCCCCTGATTCATCAGGTGCCAGCTTCCGGCCAGGCAGGCAACGGCGATGAGTGTGGTGATAATGCGCCGGGGAGTACTCGCCAGTGCCATGTGGATAAACGTCCTTTTGTCGTCGGCCGGAAAAAAGTGCAGTATACCTGATCAAATTACCTGCATGGCCCGCAAACCCAGGCGCACAGTAGCCTGGCGCGAGGTGTCCTTACCTTGCTAACAAAGTTATCCACAGTTTTTGTGAGTAAAGCAGGAGGGGCGAGAGTTATCCCGGGCAAACAGGTAAGATTACTGCGGTAGCAACTATCGCTTCCGGGCGCGAGTCGTGGTATATCAGCGCCCACCAAGATCAACTTTTTCGGAATCAGGTGTTATGCCAAAAGCGAGCGAGATTAAAAAGAACCAGGCCGTTGAATACGAAGGACGGGTGTATTTCGTTAAGGACATTGAACGCTCTGTACCCCAGGGCCGTGCCGGCGGCAGCCTGTACCGCATGCGGATGTACGATGTGGTCACCAACCAGAAGCTGGACGAGACCTTCAAGGACCAGAAGCTGGACGAGACCTTCAAGGACTCCGACATGCTGAACCTTGCGGACCTGGTGCGTCGTCCGGTCACGTTTTCCTACGCCGATGGCGACGAGTACGTGTTCATGGATAACGAAGACTTCACCCAGTACATGCTGAACAAGAGCGCCATCGAAGACGAGCTGTTGTTCATCACTGAAGACACTCAGGGTGTGATGGCCATTCTGGTCAGCGATACGCCGGTGGCCATTGACCTGCCACCTACGGTGGAACTGACCATCGAAGAAACCGACCCGTCTGTGAAGGGTGGTTCTGCCACCGCGCGTACCAAGCCGGCTCACCTGACCACCGGACTGGTTGTTCAGGTTCCAGAGCACATCTCCACCGGCGACCGCATCAAGGTGAACGTGGAAGAGCGCAAGTTCCTCAGCCGCGCCTGATGTGTTTGATCCGCTCTGTCAGCCGATGGAGCGGATCTCGCTGCCGCTCAGGTGGCGATACCCGCCAACAGGAAGCTCCGGGTCCAGTACCAGGCTTCCCATGCTTTCCCGGTGCAGTGACGTCACCCGATTGCCTACTGCGTGGAACATCCGCTTTACCTGGTGATACCGCCCTTCAAAAATGGTGACCCTCGCCTCGTGATCGTTCAGCGGTTCCAGCTGCGCAGGGGACGTTGTCAGTTGCTCGTACTCGAACCAGATACCTTCGGCAAAGCGCAGGGCGGTCTCCGGGCTGATGGGTTCAGCGGTTGTTACCCGGTACACTTTCGGAATCTTCACGGCAGGTTCTGTCAGCCGGCGAGACCAGGTGCCGTCATTGCTCAGAATCAGCAGCCCGGTGCTGGCCCGGTCCAGGCGCCCGCCAATGTGCAGGTGCGAACGCAGTTCCGGCTCAATCAACTCCATAACGGTAGGGTGCTGGTCGTCCCGGGTGGCACTCAGGTACCCGGCGGGTTTGTGCAGCATCAGGTAATAGGCCGGTTCGGCCTGCTGGATAATGTCCTTGTCGATCTTCACTTCCCGGAAGCGGGAGATGTCTTCACTGCCGTCCCGGCAGACCGCCCCATCCACCCAGACCCGCCCGGCTGCCAGTAACTGGTTGGCAAGGCGGCGGCTGATTCCGTTCTGGTTGCTGACGATACGGGCAAGCTTCATTCGGCGGGTGGGGCAAGTCGGCTGAGTTTGTTGACCAGCTTACGCCAGCCAATCGGCAGGCGCGCTTCCAGCGCATTCAGCCGGGCTTTGTCGGCCGGCAGCGGGTCAATGGCCTGCTTGTGGCCGTAAATCACCCAGTTGTTGGTTTTGCTTTTGAAGACCAGTAACAGGGGAAACTGGCGCCGGAGCTCCCGAAGCAGGTTGCCATCCGGTTCCGGCATACGGTGATAGTTCAGCACCAGCCAGCCCTGGGCCGACAGCGCCCGACTGCAGGCCTTGATGAACTGGCGCTGGCTTTGGGCCGGGCTCATCCGGTCCGCGCTGTACAGGTCGGTCAGGATCATATCGGTGCCGGCTTCCGGTAAGTTATCCACCGCCACGCGGGCATCGGCAATGTGGATATCAAGCCGGTCAGACTCGGGCAGAGAGAACCACTCCCTGGCAATGTCTGCCACCTTGCGGCGCAATTCATAAACCTCGATGGACGCTTCCGGCAGCAGGGTGAACAGGCCATGTGCCAGCGCGCCACCACCCAGCCCGAGAACAGTCACTTTACCTGGCGTGGTGAAGGCGAGGGGCAAGAGCATGGCGCGGTTGTATTCGTGTACCGGAACCTGGGGAGCAGAGCGCAGAATCTTGCTTTGCTCGAACACCGAATCAAAGCTCAGGATTCGGTGCTTTCGGTCGTCAATCACAAGGATGTTGCCGTAGTTATCCCGAGCCACATGGACAATATCGCCCTTGATCTCCGGGCTTTTGAGAATGGTGCCCATCAGTTTTTGGCGTAGCGCTGGTGCAGTATGCCAACGCGCTCAACATAGGCCTTGGTCTCTGCGTAGGGCGGAATGCCGTTGTACCGGCCCACAGCACCCGGGCCGGCATTGTAGGCGGCGGTCGCCAGGCGGATATCGCCACCGAAACGTTTGAGCATTTGGGCCAGGTAATCGACGCCGCCACGAATGTTGTCCTGTATGGCAAACGGGTCGTTCACGCCCAGCTCATCGGCCGTGCCCGGCATCAACTGCATCAGCCCCTGTGCGCCCACGGGAGAAACCGCTTTGGGATTAAATGCCGACTCGGCATGGATGACCGCCCGAACCAGGGCCGGGTCTACATCGTATTCCCGGGCGGCGGTCAGGATTTCATCCCGGTAGGGTGTCAGGAACAGCGGGGTCTTGTGCCAGTCCACCTTGGAGCCGGGGTCGCAGGCATAGCAATGGAACCGGATAACTTCCACTTCGGCGTTACCCGGACGCTGGCTGCTGTAGGCCACCACGCCGTGTTCATCGGTGTAGCGATAGATGGTTTCGGTTTTGGTAGAGGCCCGGGGCTGCGCCTTGCTCTTCACGTTGGTGTACTCCACCCGGCCATCCGGATGCACGATTCGCTGAATGCTGTCGGCCCTGGCGCTGCTGACCAATGCCATCGCCAGGAACAGGCCAGTGATGAGGGCTCGTGCCGGTTTGTTCAGGAAATAGTTACGCATTGCTCGCCTGGAGATAAACAGCCTACCAACGAATTTACCGGTATTGGCTGCGGGAAGGTACCGGTAATTGCGGGATTCTGGTGCCGTGATGATACGGAATGTTGATGGGTTCACAAGAGACTTTCGGTAACTCGGCGATGCTCTTGCACAGACAGTAGGCTACACTGCTAGGAATATGACAACACGGGAGTATTCCATGCCGTTCTCGCCAAAGCACCTTGCTGAACTGAACCTTCTGCTGCAATTCCCTTCAACCTCCACTCAGGAAGGTATCAAGGTTCATGCCCATTCCGCTGCGCCGGAGACCGTCAAGGCAGCTGAAACGCTGTTTGCCAAAGGTCTGATCAGCCAGATGGACGGAGGCTACCTTACCCCCATGGGGTGCGAGGCGGTTGAGCTTACCCAGAAGCTCCAGGCGATGATTGCCGAGCCCTGACACCAACCTGTTTGAAACAGTAGCGCTGCACCCGGCCAAAACGGTCGGGTGGGGTGCTTTGTTATTCGTGTAGCGGCAGCCGAAACCTATGCCACCGATCTACTACTCCCTGTTTGTGCCCGCGCTGTTCGTCTGGTTGTGGAGCACCGGTTTTATTGGCGCCAAGTACGGCTTGCCTCATGCAGAGCCATTTACCCTGCTGCTGATTCGTATGCTGTTGACGCTCATACCGTTAACCGTTCTGGCGCTGGTGATGAAATCACGCTGGCCGGGTTGGCGCGGAGCGGGGCACCTGGCGGTGACCGGGTTGCTGGTGCAGGGAACCTATTTGGGCGGCGTGTTCTATGCCATTGACCAGGGCATGCCTTCTGGGCTGGTATCGTTGATCGTTGGCTTGCAGCCCCTGGTCACGGCCCTGGCGGCGGTCTTGTTGCTTCGGGAAACCGTGGCGGGCCGTCAGTGGTCAGGGTTGGTTATGGGATTGGTGGGGGTGGCCCTGGTGCTGGCTGAGAAGCTCGGGGATGGCTCGAACGGAGCGGGTTTCTCACCGGTTACCTTGCTTTGGGCGGGGCTGTCCCTGGTTGGTATTTCGCTGGGAACGGTTTATCAGAAGCGTTTCGGAACCGGGGTAGACCTGATCTCCGGCACCATGATCCAGTACACCGCCGCCGCTGCCTTGTTTGCCCTGGGTGCTTTTACCCTGGAAACCCGCGAAATCCAGTGGTCACTGCAGTTCAGCCTTGCCCTGGGCTGGCTGGTATTCGGGTTGTCGGTAAGTGCAATTCTGATTCTGATGTGGCTGATACGCAGAGGGGCTGCTTCCCAGGTGGCGAGTCTGTTCTACCTGGTGCCGCCGGTGACGGCGCTGGAAGCCTTCATTCTGTTTGATGAACGGCTGGGGCCAATGGCGATAGCCGGTGGCGTGGTCGCAGTAGCCGGGGTGGCCCTCGTTGTGACCGGAGGGCCACGACCGGTGAAAACCTAGACCTTGGGGCCTTTACCGCGAAGCATGTTGAATAACAGGGACACGACCAACAGTACAAGGAAGATGAAAAACAGTATCTTCGCAAATCCTGCCGCAGTTCCCGCAATGCCTCCGAACCCGAGGACTCCCGCGATAATCGCAATAACAAGACAAACTATAGCCCAGTAGAGCATCTCCTATCCTCCGTTTCAGGGGTGCCCTTTAAAAGTGGCACAGTCCTTCAGGAAGCGCAATTGAGAAGCACTTACCGTTGAGTAATGGTTTCGCAGGAGTTCTACTTGCCAGCTACGATACCGGCCACCAGTCGCCCCGCCAGCGCTACCAGAATGGCTCCGAACACCCGCTCGAACCAGACCGCCCGTTTCTTCAGCATATCCAGCCACTTCGGGTTGGAAAACAGCCAGGCCACAATCAGGTACCAGCCGGTATCAATCACCAGCGCGGTAGCGGCATAGCCAAACTTCGCCATCAGGCTGGTATCCACCCCGACCACCTGGCTGAACAGCGCCAGGAAAAACACCGCAATCTTGGGGTTGAAGAAGGCAATCAAGAAGCCGTCCCGGGCGGCGCTGCGGGTGCTGGGAGCTTCGGGCAGGGCCTGGTCGCTTTGAGCCTTGGCGGTGAGCCCTTTAAACCCGAGCCATGCCAGGTACAGCGCCCCGGCCCATTGCAGAATGGTGAACGCTGTTGGCGATGCGGTAATCACCGCCGCCAGGCCGAGAATGCTCAGAAACGCGTAGATGCCCACGCCAAGACCATGGGACAGCGCCGCGACAACGCCATTCCGGCGCCCGCCGGTCATGGTCTGTTTCAGCACCAGGGCCAGGGAGGGGCCGGGCGACATGGCGCCAAGCACGCAGATGGTTACAACAGCTAACCAGGTGGTCAGGGTCATGGGGTTTCTCTGTTCAGTCGGTTTTTCGGGTGGGGTAAACAGACCGTGACAGGGTGGGCTCGCAACCGATCACCTGCCGTGCCTGTTTGTGGGCGTGAAGGTACCAGCGCTGGCCGCCATTGGTAAAGGTATTGCTGGCAACCGGGAAATCCCGGGTTTGCACGGTGCTGGGTATCGGGGTGCCATCGGCATGGCGGTACACGCAGGAGGTTCCGATGGTCATGGCCTGCCGCACGGGCAGGGTAATAAAGCCGTCATCACTGACTTGCGGGGGCTCGTCGTTGATGCTGATAACCTTCAGGCAGGGGCCGAAGTGGATGCGGTTCTGGTCGCCCACTTTTTCTTCAAGGCAATGATGGGCCTTCAGCAATACCGCGTCATCGGCAATATCGCCTTTTGGCCCGGGAAGGCTCTGGCAAGCTGCCAGGGCCGCACTTAGCAGCAGTGTGACGGCTGCGCGTTTCATCAATGGCTCCTTGGTGTCAGTTGCAGGTTGCCTTGCCAGTCGGAACGAAGGGCCTGCAGTAACTGGCGGTCGCGCCCGTAGATATCCTCCCGGAACTGGTAGGTTCCGGCGCGATCAACCCAGACGGTCCAGTACTGCAGGTGAACCGGCACCGGGTTCCGGAGGATGGCGTTGATCGGCTCGCTCGATTGCAGGGCTTCCTGAATGGCCCGATGGTCCCAGTCGCTGTTGCCCTCGAGCAACTTATTCGCCAGCTCAAACGGCCGCTCCACCCGGATGCAGCCGGAACTCAGGGTACGATCCATGCGGCTGAACAGGTATTGGCCCGGGGTGTCGTGCAGGTACACATCATACTGGTTCGGGAACATGAATTTCACCTGGCCGACGGCGTTCTGCGGTCCGGGCTGCTGCACCAGTTGATACGGGAAGTTGTTTTTGGTCAGGCTATCCCAGTCGATGGTAGCGGGATCAATCTCGACACGGTTGGCGCCCCAGCCTTGATATACCTTGAAGCCGAGCCGGTCCAGGTAGCCGGGATCTCGGCGGATCACTGGCAGCTGGTCTTCGATCATCAGCCGGCGCGGAACCGTCCAGGTGGGGTTGAAGACCAGGTAGCGGATACGGTCACTGAACACCGGTGTCTGCCGGTAGGGCTGGCCGACGATCACCCGCTGGCGCATGGTTTCCTGGCCGTTTTCCACCATGATCAGCTCATAACCGGCAATGTTTACCAAGATGTAGGTATCGCCCAGCGAATCCGGCAGCCAGCGCCATCGCTCCAGGTTGGCGTCGATCTGTTGTAGCCGTTCCAGGGGCATCTGGTTGATGGCCGCCAGGGTTTTACGGCCGATGATGCCGTCGGGATCCAGTCCGTGGCGGGCCTGGAAGGCTGGAATCACGGCGAGCAGGTCATCACTGTACAGCTGGTCGGCAAAGCCGGTATCGAATGCTTCTGAGCTGTCGTTGTCTCGGGCTGGCAGGTCGCCGAGCAGCCTCAGCCGCTCACGGACCTCAATCATTCTGGAGTCTGTATCCCCGGGCCGGATGGCTGGGCCGGAGTCGATCACCGGCCAGGGCTGCCCTAAAAGGTCAGAGACTTCTTTGCGGAGCGCCACCAGTTTGCGGTAGGCCGGCGCTTCCGGTTTCAGGCCTTGCAGGGTTTTGTAGATGCTGTGGTCCAGTATGGCGGCCGCAAGTACTTCATGCATTTTCCTTTGCTGTTCGGAAGGTTGCCAGCGGGCGGAGCGGGTTTCCTGGTCAAGCTTGCCATCATGCAGGTGTGTGGCAAGCAGCAAGAAGGCGTCAGACAATACCAGGTCGAGATCAGCCTGCAGGTCCTCACCATTGTGGTCCAGCGGCTGCGACGCAAAGTCCGCCAGGCTGTCGTAATGGTAGTCGCCAGGGTTCAGGCCTTCATTGGAGACTTCGCGGATGGCTTGCAGCAGTTCCTCCCGTGCCGGGAAAGAGCGCCATGCCGGTTCGTAGTTTCGGGCTTCATAGAACTGCACGAGCGCGTCCCGGGAGTGCAGGTGAGCGCCAAGAACCACCACCGGCTCACCGGCCTGCAAGGCCTCGACCCGGTTGATAATACTATCGTCGCTGTGGGAATTTCCGGCCAGCGCCAGTAACATCAAACCCAACCGACAGCTCTGCCAGAATCTGCGACGGTTGGCATCCTGCATCTGTCTCCCCTCCGTGTCATCATTAGCTTTTAGCCCAGCCGTTCTAACCTGCATGCCGGAGCCCGCTTTTACCCATGTCTGACCTGACTGTAGTTCAGTATATCCTGATTGCATTGATCTTTGTCTGGAGCGGGTTTGTCCGGTCAGGGCTGGGTTTCGGTGGTGCCGTGTTGTCCCTGCCGTTCCTTTTACTGGTTCTTGATGAACCTTTGGTGTTTTTGCCGTTGATTTCGATACACCTGCTGGTGTTCTCCTCCCTCACCATCTGGCTCAACAACCGGAAAGGCGCGAAGGACCGGCAGGCCGGTGGCACGGGCACCGTAGACTGGCGTTATCTGGGGCGCCTGCTGGCGATCATGATTGTGCCCAAACTGATCGGGGTATTCGGGCTGATTACCCTGCCGGGCTATGTGATGAGCTCGATCATTTTCGTGATTGTTGCGTTGTATTCACTGTCATACATTGCCAACCGTCCGTTCCGCAGTGGCAGCAAGACGGTCGATACCATTTTCCTGATGCTGGGGGGCTACATCAGTGGCACTTCACTGATTGGTGCTCCGCTGATTATCGCGGTGGCGGCGCAGCACCTACCCAAGGAGAAGCTCAGGGATACCTTGTTTGCCCTGTGGTTTATCCTGGTACTGATCAAGCTGTCGGCATTTATCTGGGCGGGTGTCGACCTGCAACTCATTCATCATTTGTGGCTGCTGCCGGCGGCAGCCGTGGGGCATGTGATCGGGCTCTATGTGCACGACCGCATGCTCCAGGCCGAAGGTTCGCTGTTTTTCCGGGTGCTGGGTGTCGTGCTGCTGGTGGTTAGCACCATCGGGATGGTTTCTGTCTGGCGTTAGGCGTAATCTGTCAGGAAGGCATCTAATTCAGGGAGGATAACGCGATGAACGCGACCGATCCCGACTTTGCAGCCCTGCGTCGCGCCATGGTGAAGTTACAGATTTCCGGGCGAGGCATTCGTGATGGCCGGGTACTGGAAGCCATGGCCAGGCTACCGAAGGCTGGCCCTGAGGGCGCTTCAGGTACCCAGCATTCCCGCGTAGGCTGTGTAGAAAAAGGCGCAGGAACCGAGCAGGATCAGGCCCCAGGCTGGAGCGGTCATGGCAGAACGTGTCGGCTTGTTCATAGCTACCTCCCTTGGCAATGCTATTGATACGCTGACGTCTTCACTGTAGACCATGATTGATAAATGTCACAAACTAAATTGTTCAGATAACGACCACGCAACCACGTCCGGCAGTACCGGCCAACCCGGGCGTTTAACACCGGATTGGCGACGGCGGCGAGGTTCAGGTGAAAAGTCCCGGGCAGATGGTGGGTTACTTCAAGAATGAGTAGAAAACCCGGGAAGATATTACCGAAGACGGCTTCCTGAAAACCGGTTTAATGCGTGGCCGGTGCCAATCAGCCGCAATCCCGCCTGATGGTTCTGCTGTCAGAAGAAGCCCGTGATGAGCTGGGTCGGGGGCGGATCGCAGATTTCTACAACTGCAAGATGGACGAGTGGTTTGCCCGGAATGCCAAGGTGATCCGGGAATTCTGAAGTTCTTCGAGGCAAACAAAAACCCCGGCATGGAGTCCATGCCGGGGTTTTTTGATTCAGGCTGCCGGGCTTATACGCCGCCCTGTACCTGGGGCATATCCTGGGCTGCGGCAACTGCCTTGCGGTTGGCAATGCGCAGTTTGCGGCCGATAAACTGCACCACCTGTTTTGTCGCGGCGCGGGTATACTGGCGACGCATCTCCACTCCATTGTGGAGGATGCTTGATGGCTGCGGGCGAACGCTCGCGGTGTACTTCTGAATCATGGCGCCTTCCTCCTTCATCGGGTGGCTGGAATCGTTAACTTGCACACAATTCTAGGGGTTCTTATTTGCAGTTTGAATACGGTAAACTCCGTACTCACGTTGCAAATATGCAGTAACTATGGACTGGGATTATCTTCGATATATACGGGCTCTGGCAATAGCCGGAACCTTCGCAAAAGCCGGTGAATTGCTGGGTGTTCACCAAACCACTGTTTTACGGCGACTTGACCAGATGGAAGAGTCCCTGGGGGTTCAGTTTTTCGAGCGCAACCGGGACGGATTGCAGCTGACACCAGTCGGGGAAATGGCCTTTCGGGAAGCGGAAAGGCTGGCAACCGATATGGAAAACCTCGAACGCAAACTGGTGGGCCAGGACGGTGCGCCTGTGGGCAAGGTCCGGATTGCCGCCGAAGACGCCATGATGAACGAGCTGCTGAGCCCGATCCTGGCGGAACTGGTGCGGGAGTATCCGGACATCGAACTGGAAGTGCTCACCGACAACGATGTTGCCAACCTGAGCCACCGGGAAGCCGACCTGACGCTTCGCCCGGAAAACAAACCCCAGGCTACCCTCGAGGGCGAGCGCATTGCCGCGATTGATTCGGCGGTTTATGGCGCTGCGAAATACTGCCGGCGCAATCGAGATATGGACATCGAAAACCAGCCGGAAGCCTGCACCTGGATTCTTCCGGATGAGTCTTTCAGCCACCTGGCAACGGGCCGGTGGTACCGCAAGCATCTCAAGAACGTAAACTCGGTCATTCGCTGCAACAGCCTGCAGGCAATGGCCGCCCTGGCCAGGGCCGGTGCCGGGCTGGCGGTTCTGCCTTGCTACCTTGGCGAGCCGGCAAAGGAATTGCGCCGGCTGTCAGACCCCCTGGACGGTGAAAGTGTCGACCTCTGGTTGCACGTCAACCAGGACACCCAGCAAATGGCCCGGGTGCGGATTGTGATGGAGTTTCTGGCCGAACGCCTGCAGGCACTGGAGTCTGCCGTCGAGTTCAGCGCAACTCTCTGAACTCAGTCTTCAGCGGAACAGAAGGGCCAGAACTGATACCACCGCCAGCACTGGAACTCGGCTTCGCAGGTTTGCAGCTGGTTGTGGTACCGGAAGGCCCGGTTCTGAACCCTTTGCGCGAGGGACTTGATGGCCGGTTTCTGGTCAAAGGATCGCCGGGCATAGCCGCCGCGGCCCTCGTGGTAGGCAAGATACAGCTGCGCGGGCGCGGTCAGGGCGATGCCCAGGTGCCGGTGGCTCAGCTGGTTGTACCAGCCCACGAAATCCAGCGCATATTCCATGTCTGTGCGAACGGTTCGCCAGCTGCCGTCTGTGGCAATCAGGTATTCACCCCAGGCCGGGTCCAGGGCCTGGGCATAGCCCAGCGCGGTGGTGGGTCGTTTCCACGGAATCAGCCCCCAGAGCCGGGTGCGGGGAGGGCGGGCGTGGCTGCGAAAGGATGATTCGTAATAGACAAACGCCAGCTGGGTAGCCACAGGCGTGCCCCATTTCTCCTGTGAGGCCCGGGCGTAGTCATACCAGACGGTATGTTCGCGGAAGATCTCGCAGATGTTGTCCGTGTTGGCCGGCGGGTCGGGCGCCAGCAGGCTGAAACGCAGCGTTGCCCAGATGCCGATGACCAGGCCGAGCAGGGGCAGGCCATACCAGCTCACCCGTGAGCGCCACACATTAAAACGCTTGTTGCGGTTTTTTCGGGGTTTTCTGGTCTTTTTCCGGCTCATCCCTACCAAACTGTCATCTCCGAAGCCCCACGGACACTTGCCCGGGCGCCTGTTGCCGTGTCATAAACAGGGCGATTCGATCATCAGGATAATAGAGAAATGCGACTGAACTCCCTAGTTAGTGCCCATCCAGAAACTAATAAACAACTGATTTTCAGGTAATATTTCTGAGGAAGGGTAAAAGAATCCTCTTGGCTCTGGTATGTTTAAAGTGCGAACCAAAAACAGCCAACAACCAAGAGGATCCGGCATGCG